>CAZECR010000004.1:0-62215 GCA_964510495.1 uncultured Gammaproteobacteria bacterium | reverse complement strand
CAAACAACACCTACCTTTGCAAACTTTTAGCGCACTCAACGAACGCCATTACGGAGCATTGCAGGGCAAAACGCATGCCGAAACAATTGCGCTCCACGGCGAAACGCAGGTAAAACTCTGGCGCCGCAGCTACGATACGCGTCCGCCCGAAGGCGAGAGCCTGGCCGACACTGCCGCCCGTGTGCACAAACATTTTGAAGAAACAATTGAGCAAGAATTAGCTGAAGGGAAAAATATTTTGGTCACAGCCCACCATAACAGCCTGCGTGCCCTGGTCATGAAACTTGAAGGGTTAACACCCGAAGAAATTATTACTTTGGAAATTCCAACGGGAGTTCCTTGGGTATATATTTATGAAAAAGAAAAACTGAAGTTTACCAAGCAGCTTCTTAATTAATTTTTAATTTACCCTTTAATAATCCTAAAAAAGCACTCCTTTAAAGGAGTGCTTTTTTAGATCGTGGATTGGCTTTTGGAGTGCAATCCACGTGGCGAGAAGAATCACTACAGGACGTATACCGACTACTTCTTCAAGAGAAGAGCAGGAGCCTGTAGGCGGAGAGGCGCCGGCGGAACGGGCGGCCTGGTTCTGAGGAAAGGATCGGGAACAGACTTGGGCTTGTTTGCGCCTGCCGTCGCTACTGTACCGATTTTTTCCCCGGTCCTCAACAAAACGACCTCAACGGGTTTCGTGCTGGAAGACTGACCACCCCCCAAAAGCGGGGTCTTTGCACCGCCTGAAGTAGGCGTGGCAGTACGGTCCACAGCTTTACCCGTATTGATCTTCGCCTTGTCGACGATCCACGCAGAAAGCCTCTGGGACCAAGGCTTGGCTGCCTCGTCAAGCCGATCTAGCACTACGATCGAAGTACAAGCCCTACCTCCTCCGGGACGTCCCGTATCGCCACCACAGCTCTGCTGAGCAGACGCTTCTGAGGCCGCGAACAAGAACATGAGGAACACAATCCAACGCATTGAACCTCCTTTGTGCAATGAACGAATTTAAAAAAAGTATCATAAAATATGATATTTGTCAATATACGAGGCGTATTTTTAAATGTTACGGGCTTAGCATGGGGGGGGTAAATTCTTTACCCCGCAAACCCTGGGAAGAAGTCGGTCTTAATCTGACTGCTTGGTACACCCATTTTTTTGAGTAACTTTTCCGTCGCATCTACCATCACGAATGGTCCCGAGATATAAAAGAGTCGCTCTTTAAAATCCGGCACGAGCTGGCGAACTGTCGGATCGGATATATAACCCGTTGGTGTATCCCAGCCCTTTGGAACGCATGTAGTGTCGGTAACAATATATTTCGTCACAATACCCAATTCTTTTTCTGCCTGGTCAAACAGCGGTTGATACGCGATATCTTCGCACGTTCGAACTGAATAGAGCTGCGTTATAGTTCTTTTTTCCTTGGTGGTCAATAAGTGGCGCATAATACTCGCAAAGGGCGTTACACCAATACCTCCGGCTACAAAAACTATTTTTTTACTCGTGTCGCGGGGCAAGACAAAATCACCGGCTGCGGACGAGGTCATGATCGTATCCCCGGGCGCCAGCGTACAGAGCTGCTTTTTAAAACTACTGGATGGATCGGACAAACGAATGCCCATGGCGACTTCGCGACTCTCGGGCGCTGAGGCAAGGGTAAAATAGCGACGATTGCCCCGGGTGTCCGGATTAGGGTGGAACAGTGTCCACTCGGCATACTGGCCGGGAATAAATTTCAAATGACGCGGCGCAGTGAAAACGAACTCAAACATGTTGGCCGATAGTTTGATTTTCTCCTTGAACACAAGTACCATGCGGTGCTTTGGGCTTGCAATCGCCGAAAAAATATTACCCAAAACCAGCGCTAGTTCCGGCGAAGAAAAAATTGATTTAAATTCAAAATGAAGCGAAAATAAAATACCCACCACAATTCCATACGCTACTTGTAAGTGCTTGCGCGCCGGAGTAGTTAGCGGCTCGGTAAGCATCACTGTACCAAAGAAAATAAGCGGCCAGGATAATAAAAATTCTTTTACAAGAGCACCAAACCCCACACCTTCCATGAGACCTTTACCAATAAGTATTGTCAAACTTACTACCAAAAACGGAATAACAATATTAAAACGATGAATTTTGCGAACAATCAAAAAACCAACTATAGCTACCACAGGCAGGAGCGTGGGTGTAGCTATCCACCAAAATGAAAGGCTGCTCCCTAAAGCACCCGTAATAACAAGCGCAATTGCGGCCGGGTTAAACAAATGCTGTTTACGAAAAACAAACAAATATTTAGACGCCATGGCAAGAGCGCTTATGCCTACGATCCAATAGATATCTGCAACCAGCGTTGTGGGGATGATAATAAAAAATAAAATCCACGCTGTAATAAATACCGATTCGGTATTTGCTGGAATTTTAAAGAGTTTAGCAAAAACACCATTAACAACAGCACAGGTAACGATAATGGTGAAAAGTGATACGGCAAGTTCGGCCGGTGTAAACGAAATAATTTTAAAAAAACTCACCACAAAAGAACACAACGCGATAAACGTAAGGCCATAGAGCACCACACGGTACATTGTAAACTTGTTGAGGAGATTATCAATAAAATGCATACCTATTTTTTAAAAAAAGTAGCCGGAAAATGTGGTGACTTTTCAATAGAAAAATCTTGATACAAAATTACGTATTCAAAATCATAGTGCGGAGCAAGCGTGGCTGGCGAGACAAAAAAAAGACAGGTGGAAAGCGCGTCGGCCAGAAGTGCGCTATCAGCGATTGTCCAAACTGCGGCTATCGTTCGGGGCGATGCAAGCGTTGACGGATCGATGATATGATGAAAATTTTTCCAAGCACGCCGGTTGCCGGCCGAACCACAAATGCTTTCGTTGGCAATCGTAGCGACACCGATAACTTCGGTAGCATCAAACGGATTTTCCAAACCGACTTCAAGCAATTTGTTGGTGGGGTGAGCGTAAAACATATCTGCCCCGGCATCAACACAAAAAGCCGCGATGCCTTCAGTATAGAGAATTTTAGCAACTATATCAATAATATACCCCTTGCCTGCTGCACCCACGTCAAGAAGCGCGGGCTGCTTGAGGGTGAGCTTGGGATACACATATTCCAGCGCTTCATCCCACGTTGGCGGATGATGCAATTCTTGTGGTTCAAGTGAGTACACTGCGTCATAACCAGCCTCGACCAATGTCTTTGCAATGAGCGGCGTAAACAAACCGTTGGTGCGGCGATACAATTCCTGGTAGAGATCAAACATCGGTCCAGCGTCGTCAGGGAGCGTATAGGTGCCCGCGCGATGTGACATTTCAGTCACGAGTGAGTCGGCCCTAAAACGAGAATAAGCCCGATCGAACACATCGATGCGGGCTTTTATTTTCTCGATACTTTTTTCAGAGGTCTCAGCAGAAATTTCGTCAAAAATATCAATCCTCCAATGCGTTCCAATCGCTTCAAAATCAGCCGAATACATATTGAACGCAGACTGTTTTAGGAATTCTTAGCCTGAGCCTCAATCTTAATCACAGCTTCATTAAAACCACCGGAAGTAAGTGAAGAACCGGAAATCTTAGAGACTTGCAGCGCATCAATTTTCTTTCCAACCACCACTTCGCTAATTCCGGAAACAAACATACCTTGAAAGCGAACGGATTTAGGATCAGTTGCCTTAGGAACAACAGTGACTTTAGTAATAACATCACCTTTAAGCGTGATTGTCACACCGACAGTTTCGGTGCCAGCCGGTGAACGATAACTGCCGTCAGCGCTATAGGTGCCATCTTTATAGGAACTCTTGTTCGTTGGAGGTACGGTTGCGGGTGGGTTACTGGAGGGAGGTGTCATTGTGTCGGGCGTAGTTGCAGCCGGTGTGGTTGGAGGCGGAGTAATAGTATCAGTTCCGGTGTCACTTGGTGTCATGGCAGCACCAGCACCGACCTCATTCGGTGTCATAGCTGCACCAGCATCAACGTCAGTTGGCTGAGTGGTAACGGTGGTATCGGTTGCCGTACCACAACCAGCCGTAGCGACAACTACAGCAACAAGTGAAAATACAGCTAAAAATTTACTAACATTCTTTTGACTCATAGGAACAGAGTATATAGATTAAATAGTTGAACAAGTTATCTTAGTATACAGGCAACCAAATTTGGCTGCAAGCACCTATAGGTAGTACAGGCAAATCAAAAATTTATTTCAAAAAAACGACTAACTTGCCATTCCTGGTTTCAACAAATGCGCAAACTTCTGACGTAATTTTGCAATTTTTGGATTAATCACAAACTGACAATATGGTTGACTTTCATTATTACGATAATAGTTCTGATGATACTGTTCAGCCGTATAAAATACCGTTAGCGGTTCAAGCGTGGTAACGATAGGATCGGAGAACGTTTTATCAGCTTCAAGCTCCGCAATAAATTTTTTAGTTACTTCGAGCTGTTCGGGAGTGCTGTAAAAAATTGATGAACGATACTGCGTTCCTACATCATTCCCCTGGCGATTCAGTGTGGTCGGATCATGTGAGGTAAAATAGACCGCCAAAAGATCGGCTAATTTTATTTTACTTGAATCAAAATCAATTTTAATTGCTTCGGCATGCCCCGTGCGACCCCCGCACACTTGTTCGTACGTTGGATTTGGAACACTTCCACCCGTGTAACCAGAAGAAACTCCGACCACTCCATCGAGCATTTGAAAAACCGCTTCCATACACCAAAAACAGCCACCGCCAAAAATAATAGATTCAGACATACAAGTAGGCACTAGGATTTTTTAATTAAATCATCAATAATTGCAACTATTTTTGCATTCTCAGTCTGGGGCAATAACTCATGCAAGTTATTCCCGAGCATCTGGCGTTTATTTTCGTTCTGAACTAATTCTTTAATTACCTGAGCGAGTTTAAGCCCGTTATCCATCGTCTCGTGGAATTGAATAACGCCATTATGCTCGGCAAAATACGATGCATTTTCTTCCTGATGGGTGCCAGCCATGGGTAAAATAATGGCAGGTTTCGAGAGTTCGGCAAGTTCAGTCAGTGTAGCAAATCCAGCCCGAGCAACCACAACAGTAGCGAGTGCATAGGCGCAGGCCATTTCACCCGTAAAGAATTTATACGCGTGATAATTAGGAAAAATATTGGCCACGCGTTCAGCGAGCTCGCTCGATCGTTCTTTACCGGTCAAGTGAATCACATGCCAGTCTTTAGGCCAGCTCGGGAGTGCTTCCACAATCATGCGATTAATTACGTCCGACCCTGTCCCCCCACCTACGGCAAAAATAACCACACTGCCAGCGGGAATATTAAAATGTGTACAGGCCTGATTGGCATTTCGGCAAACAAGTTCGCGTGACGGGTTACCAATCCATTCCGTTTTTTTAGCAGGTAATTGTTTCGCAGTTTGTTCTAGTGCTGCCGTAATTTTGGTAGCCACACTAAACATCATTTTGTTAGCGAGGCCGACACGCAAATCCTGCTGATGCACCCAGGTCGGAATTCCGAGGAATGATCCAGCATAGTGAAGCGGCACGCTGACAAACCCACCAGCCGAAACGAGCAGGTCAGGTTTTTCATACCAAATAAAAATCATGGCCTGAAAAAAGCCCACGATAATTTTGATAATATCAACAATATTCCAGAGCGAAAGATACCGGCGCCATTTACCACCATTCAGCGGATAAAAGGTTAGCCCAGCTTCTTCAACAACTTGACGCTCGGGTCCAAATTTTGTTCCGACCCAAATAAATTCTGCATCCGGATGAGCTTGTTTGTAGGCAGCGGCGGCTGCCAGAAGGGGTGTAACCGGGCCAAGTGTTCCCCCACCAGAAAAAATAATTTTCATAAGCTTAGACTTGCTTTATTCCAAGAGGTAGTATTAAATAACGCCCAAGATTACCAAGGAGCACCCATGCTACCAGCCTTTGTCGCACTTCTGCTAACCGCACTCTTTTACGCGATTGCGGGCAGTACGGTCTTTCTCTTAATAAACAACTCGCCGGGATTTTGCCTCACTACGTGGGGCATCATCTTCCTGACAACAGCGCCCTTTGCCTACATGGTTGGTGATCACGCGTACTACGTCCGTTCTTTTTCCGAGGCGCTCATCACCCTCATCATCATTGCCTGTCACTCTCTCGCCTTTTTCATCTTCCTAAGGCAAGACCCGTGGAACTGGTTCCATCCAAAAAAAAGTACACCCTGACCAAAGCCCGCCAATCGGCGGGCGCTTCTGTTTAGTAATCCCTCAGCTTCGTAATAATATCTGACTGCTGGATACGTTCGAGTGCTTTGGCTTCAATCTGACGAATACGTTCACGCGTAACACCAAATTCTTGACCCACTTCTTCGAGCGTATGAGTGACGCCGTCCGTAAGACCAAAACGCATTTCGAGAATTTTTTGTTCACGTGGCACGAGATCTTTAACAGCAGACTGCACATAATCGCGCAAAATCTGGAGTGCTGCCGCGCGATCCGGAGAAATATTTTTAACGTCCTCAATAAAGTCGCTAAGCTGTGTATCATCGTCATCGTCGCCAACCGATACTTCCAAGGACACCATGTCCTGCGAAATTTTGATAATATGCTGAATTTTTTCAACCTCTTCACCCATTTCAGCAGCGAGTTCTTCCACAGTTGGATCGCGTCCTAAATCTTGCAAGAGACGACGACGAACCTGTTGGAAACGGTTAATAGTTTCCACCATGTGAACCGGGATACGAATCGTGCGTGATTGGTCGGCCAGAGCGCGGGTAATCGCCTGGCGGATCCACCAGGTAGCGTAGGTAGAAAATTTATAACCTTTGCGGTGATCGAATTTTTTAACCGCACGGAACAAACCAATATTGCCTTCTTGAATTAAATCAAGAAGTGACAAACTTTTGCCAACGAATTTTTTGGCAATCGAAACAACCAAACGAAGGTTGGCTTCGATCAGTTTACGTTCGGCGGCTTTGTCACCACGTTCTTTACGTTTCGCGAGCGAGACTTCTTCTTCAGTATTTAAAAGCGGAATTTTACCAATTTCACGCAAGTACATCTGGATTGAATCAGAAGAAATTTGACCCAAGTCAAACGGTACATCCATATCGGGCTGTGCGCCTTGAAATTGCTTAAGCGTTGTTTTTTGTTCACCAGAAACACCCAGCAAGTTACTGGCTGTCTCGACGATAGTTACACCATTCTTATCTGTTAAATCCAAAAAGCCCTCGTATAAATCAAGGTAACATTCCGGTCGAGGCATAACCCGGCCTAGTTCAATTTCAGTAACAAAACCGCGATTACGTCCTTTTAACAAAATTTCCCAAATCTGTTCCATTGACGGCTCAATCACTACTTCTGGCTCTGGTGGAACGAATTTCTTTATTGGCCCTTTAGCTACCACCTTAGGTTTACGATCAGCTCCTTTTTTAAGCAGCGTCTTTCCCAAAGTTTTTTTGACAATTTTTTTAAGCGTTACTTTGAGCGGCTTGCGCTGAACTACTTTGGCAGCCGGTTTCTTTTTGACTGAAACTGCCTTGGGTTTGGCGCTCGGGGCTTTATTCTTCTTTTTAGAACGAGCCGCGGAAGAGAGAATGGCCTTGGCAGTCATGGGGGTAAAATTAGATATAAGACAAGTATTTTTTAGACGAGCGCTTGAATTTCCTGCAGAAGCTGTTTAAGGAGTTCGGTATTCTTTTCTCGTTCAGCCTGTTCAATCCGGAACTGCAGGTCTTTACGGCGGCGTTTGAACCACTCCTCTCTCACTACTACAACCAAACTCTGAAGTTCTTTCAACGCTGTAGCTGTGGTTGTGCCCGGATATTCGCGTTCAGCTTGTAACTGCAAAACCTCCACAGACAACTCTGGACTTGAGGGGCTATAATGCTTCAGCCAGTCAGAATCGCTTCCTTGGCTCATAGTATAGTGCTTTTCGTATAAATCGTAAAGGGGCATAAAAGCCGAACCTTGCACAAAGCGAGCCTCTAAACCGTTATTTTTAAGGTCCATGAAGTGATCAGGGTAAGCGCTTAAGAGCGACCAGAGAGCGCGGAGTAAGAGATCGAGCCTTTCGGGGCGTACCGCTATCTTTTGCGGCAAAGGAGCAGCCTTTTCGCTGGCATAACGGTTTTTAAGGATTGGTTCCTTGAGGCGGCGGCCTTCTTCAGCCAGTACTGACGGGTCAATGTGGAGCCTGGAAGCCAGCTCTTTGAGCCAATGATCGCGCTCTACCGGGTATTGAATACGGTTAATCTGAGGCACCAAAAGGCTCGCTACAGCCTGCTTACCGGCGGGCGTCGTCGTGTTTTTACCCTTAAAAGTAACTTCAAAATACCATTCCATGACTCCTTTTGCTTCTTCAACAGCCTTAAACCACACTGCTTTATTTTTCTTGATACATTCATCAGCGTCCTTGCCAGCGCCTTCCGGAATACTCACAATTTTAACCGACATTCCCGCTTCAAGCGCCGCATCAATCCCCCGCTTGTCGGCCGCAAGTCCTGCGCTATCAGCATCAAAAGAAATACAGAGTGTCGTCGTGTAGCGTTTTAATAATTTAAGCTGTTCCGCAGTCAGTGCCGTTCCGGACGCGGCAACCACATTTTGCATACCGGCCTGATGACACGCAATAACATCCATCTGGCCTTCTACAACAACGGCAAAACCTTGGGTCTTGATCGCTGTCTTGGCTTTAGATAAACCGAATAAAAGGCGCGATTTATCGTAGACAAGCGTTTGGGGACTATTTACATATTTACCACCCGAGCGTTCTGTTTCGACTAAAACGCGACCAGTAAAACCAACCACCGCTCCTTGCACATCGGAGAGCGGAAACATAATACGGCCACGAAAGCGATCATAAAATCCACGGCCTGTTTTCGGATCAGCATCGTCACGACGAATTACCAAACCACTTGCTACCAAATCATCGAGCGCATAACCTTTACCAACTAAATATTTCGTCAGCAGATCCCATTGTTCGGGAGCATAGCCAATATTCCACAACTCAAACACACCGCGAGTGAGGCCGCGCTTCTCCAAATAATCACGTGCGGGTTTAGCCTGGGGAACATCAAGTAAAATTCGGTGAAAAAAATTGCTTGCTTTGGCTTGAATATCTAATAAGCGGTTACGCTGACTGCTATTAATTTCACTTTTATACGTATCAAGTACTACCCCCGCACGAGTAGCTAATATTTTCAGCGCTTCCGGAAATTCCACACCTTCAATTTCTTGAATGAACGCAAAAATATCTCCACCCTTGCTACAGCCAAAACAGTGCCACATCTGCTTTTCTTCGTGCACCATGAATGAGGGAGATTTTTCGTTGTGAAACGGGCAACGTCCTTTCCAATTTGCTCCAGATTTCTTGAGGGGTACGTATTCCTGGATCAGCTGTACCACGCTCACCCGGTCTTTAATTGTCTGAGTATCAGTCATAGTAGTACGTGAATAGTACTATTCCACGCAGTTCTGTCAATCCCTTATATACGGACTATTTGTTCGATTAAAATTGAGCTATCTTTCGATAGATTTTTACCAACTGTACTATTGTATAATCAATATCCGCCTTAGTGGTTTTGCGCCCCAAAGAAAACCGAATACACTGCCGGGCAGCCTGGTCAGACATGCCAATCGCGGTAAGTACATGCGAGGCTTCGCGACTTTGACTTGCGCATGCGGATGCTGCTGAGCACGCAATGCCAGCCTCATCAAGATATAATAATAGTTGTTCGCTTTCGAGACGGGCAAATAAAATATGAAGGTTGTTCGGCAAACGCTCTTCGCCAAATTCAGGACCATTCAAGAGAACCGAGGGCAAAGCTTTTTTTAATTCATCCCAAAAATATTGCCTCAGAAGCACAACCCGAGACGATTCTTTAACTCGTAAAGAATCAGCGAGCGCGAGCGCCTCAGCAAACCCAACAATAGCTGGAACATTTTCCGTACCCGATCGAAGACCCTGCTCTTGCCCACCCCCTCGAAGGAGAGGCTCAATTTTTATGCCGCGGCGCAGATACAGACAGCCACTTCCTTTCGGACCATATATTTTACTGCCATTCAGCGTCATTGCGTCAACATGCAGTTTTTCTACGGATAGATCGAGGTAATTTGGAGCTTGGCACGCATCTGTGTGAAAATACGGAAAAGCAGTATTGTTCTGTTGGCGATATTTCAAAATTTCTCGACCGATCGCAGCAATAGGCTGCACCGAACCAATTTCGTTATTGGCGTACATTATGGTAACGAGGAGCGTGTCGTGTCTAAAGGCGGCAATCACCATTGCTGGGTCAACAATGCCTTCTGGCGAGACAGGGATAAAAGTTACCTGGAAACCCTCTGCTCGGAGTTGCTCGAGGGGCTCGAGAATTGCCGGGTGCTCAATACCAATACTTACTACATGATTACCCCGACGTGCGTTCGCCCGAGCCAAACCCAAGAGCGCCAAATTATTACTTTCTGTTCCTCCGCTCGTAAAAATAATCGTATCAGGCTGTGTCCCGAGATTTCTGGCAACACTTGACCGTGCAGCTGACAGTGCTTTTTCGGCAGTAATCCCCGCTTTATACAAAGCTGAAGGATTGCCAAATGACTCCTTAAAGTAAGGAGTCATTGCTTTTAGCACGCGCGGCTCAAGCGGAGTTGCCGCAGCATGGTCGAGGTACACAAATTTTTTTTCCATACCGGACTAGAACGGAAGCGTTAAATTAATACTCTTTTTCGTTCCAATTTCCGAATGTTGCTTAGGAAACGAAAAATCAACCGCAAACGGTAATACTTCATTCGTCAAAGACTTGTAAAATAACTGTTTGTTTTTGCGACCAAAATCATACACTTCTTTGGTAACCAAGACGTCCTGTTCACAATATTTTTTAATTTCATCGATCTTACCTTCTTTCCACCAACGAATAGCTTGCAAGCCTTCGGCGCTTTTCTTAACATTATCGAGCGTCGCCTGAGCAACATCATCAAGCTTGAGACGAATACCGAGGCTCTCTTTAATTTTTTTCAGCAAGTCCAAATTCGGAAACTGAAGTAAATCACCCAAATAATAATTATTCAAGACGGGTAAATCGAAGTGTTCACTGTTGTATCCAATAAGTAAATCAGCGTGCTCAAAAATCGGCCACAGTTTGGGCAATTCGTCCTCGGTAAAACTTTCGTAGGTATCGGTCGCATAATAGTAGAGCGACACCACTGATACGCGCAGTTTCTTGAAGTCATTATCAACATCGGCAAACGTATTTTGAGTTTCAATATCAAAAACAATTTGATTGTTCATACAGTATTTTAATATCCTTTACTCTTAAGCCAATTATCTGCTTCAGCAAGGAGCGGCTGGTGATTACCGGAAATAAGAACTATAAAGTTTCCACGTGATTGTTCTGTCGGCATGGCCTTACGAATTGATGTTCGGTGGGCTTCAATAGTTTGGACGTCTACAAAATCATCGTCGGTCAACTGCTCAAGTGTATGAGCTATTTCAGGATGTTTCGTGAGATCAAAAGCTTCGGTCCAGAATAATTTAACAAAGACCCGGGCCTCCTCAAGCGTACCAAAATAAACTGGAACTTTTTCGCGATCACCCCACATTTTTTCTTTACTTTCTTGCATATCTAATAAGACAAGGTACTTACAGAGCAAGTAGAGCAATTTTTTCCACCGCCTCTTGCAGTGACACGAAACTCGCTTCTTTTTCAGTACGTTTTTTAACTTCGACAGCATTTTGAGCGAGTGTTTTTTTCGAAACAACAATACGAAGTGGAATACCGATCAAATCAGCGTCAGCAAATTTGGCCCCAGCTGAAACATCAGCCCGATCATCGAGGAGCACCTCAATCCCCTTTTCTAAAAGTTCTTGATAGATTTTTTCTCCGGCTGCAAACACTGCTTCGTCCGGCCCAAGAACGGTCATATGCACCTGGTACGGCGCAACGGCCTTTGGCCAGCAAATACCCTTTTCGTCATTGAATACTTCAACTAACGTACCCATAATGCGCGACGGTCCAATACCATAGCACCCCATTTCAATCGGCTTAACCTCACCTTTGTCATCCTGAAAGGTAAATTCAAAAGCCGTTGTAAAACGCTGATGTAATTTAAAGATATTTCCTACTTCAATAGCTTTTTTAGGTGTGAGTTCAGCGTTCGAACATTGAGGGCACGTTGCTTGTTCGGCGATAATTTCTTGGTTAACAGCAATCTGACATTTTTCACAGACATGAATAGTGTCTTCGCCAATTTCAGAAATAGTTTGGTACTCGTGTGAGTACTTACTAAAGTCTCCGCCGGAAGCATAGGTCAAAAGCGTTCGTTCACCAATGCCAAGACGCTGGTATATTTTGGAATATGCAGTTTGTACTTTTTCATAATAGATATCCAAATCTTCGTTCGATGTATGGAACGAATACAAATCTTTCATATTAAACTCGCGACCACGGAGGAGCCCGGACTTAGCGCGCGCTTCGTTACGAAATTTATTTTGGATTTGGTACACCGCAATTGGCAAATCATGATATGAGAATGTATAGCGTTGTACGAGCGGGGTAACAATTTCTTCATGTGTTGGATTGAGCACTAATTTGCTGTCCCCCTGGCCCAGCATGTGAAACAGCACATCCATGGTATTGCGACCTGTT
The DNA here is from genome assembly GCA_964510495.1 of uncultured Gammaproteobacteria bacterium. GTDB lineage: Bacteria > Patescibacteriota > Patescibacteriia > Magasanikbacterales > GWA2-37-8 > CAZECR01. The sequence continues at coordinate 49,581 of CAZECR010000004.1, read as the reverse complement.
GTCACGTAACTTTCTTCCTGGGTCATCGCGGGCATTAAGATTTCTTGAGCGCCAATTAACGACAGCTCTTCGCGAATAATATTTTGAATTTTAGTGAGGACTTTAAGACCGAGCGGTAAATAATTATAGACCCCGGCCATTTGCTTTGAAATGAAGCCTCCTTGAGTAAGGAGTTCAGCATTACGACTTTCGGCATCAGCCGGTGCAGTTTTACTTGTTTTTCCAAACAGATGAGAATAACGCATATCAGAAATAGATGTGGGTAAAGGTAATTATAGTCCAATATCGAGCCGGGCTACCTGACCTGGCTGCAGCTGGGTCGGTTGTGTTGGTGTGCGCGGCTGAGGCGGGGGAAGCGTCGGGGCTGGATGAGGCGGAGTGACTCGCGGCGCAGCTGCTGGAGCGGCAATTGGAGTTATAGGAGTGGGCGGCGGAAGTACAGGTTGAGGCACAGGAGCCGATACGGCTGCTGGCACAGATTCACGCGAAGTTACGGACGCGCCGAGATTTATGGGTTCCGGAGCATTTCGCTGATCAGAACGTGAGTTTGAGCGAGTGTCATTATTACTGCTAGAATTTTGCTGAGCCGACTGCGGCTGCCGCGCCGGTCTCGAATCATTTCTCGGTCGATCGTTCGAAGAAGTATTGTTCTTGGGCAACATGGCACTGAGTGAAATCCCCTGCTGCGACGGATCTACTAGCAGAACTTGTTCGCCCTGAGAAGGAGCGCCACCTGAACCTTTCTTTTTACGACGTCTTTTTTTCTTGCGTTCACCATCTGCGCTCATCGCACTAGTTGAATTGAAGCTACTATTACCATTCGAAGATGGTTGAGATTGCACTTGTCGCTCCGGATCGCGCGCAGGTTCACGCGGCGTTGTTTGCTGCATCGGCTGCGGTGTTGGTCGCGGTTCTGTTCGGACAGGCGCGGGAGTAGGTTTAGGTGCAGCAGTACTCTGAGTAGGCAATGGACCTGAGCGATTGACATGCACTGTTCGCTGAGGCTGCGTACTGACGAGACTTGGCGGTGCAGTAGCTTGTTGGGGCGCAGGCGTGGACACTGGACGATTTTCGACTGGTGCAATCGGAGCTGCGGCCAGAGGAGCTGGAGTAGAAACTGCGGCGACTGGAGAGGGTGTGGCAACTGGCGCAGGGGCTGGTGGCAAATCTTCTTTAAATGTCACAACATCCGGTCCGAGCGCCATTTCTGCTTCGACATCTTCAGCGTTAATGATCATGCCGCTCCACTTGGCAATTTTGTCTTCAATGGTATTACGATTCACTGCATACCGTTCACGCGAAACACGAATAACTTTTTCCATACTACCGGTCGGACTACCAATTGGCGGCAGCGTCATCGCACTAAACGGACGCGATGCCACACCATCAATCATCAACTTCAAATAGACGTGGTATTTGGGCAAATTAACTAAATCTTCTTCAACAAACGTTGGAATAAACTCTTTGGCCAAAACTTCGGCATCGCTCGATCCTACACGAAACGTAACCATGGTTCCGACATTACCAATAACAGCTGCGAGCACTGTTTCATCGAGCTGTTCCATGTACTGGTGGGCCATAATGAGGTCGAGACGATACTTACGCGCTTCCGACAGAATGTGGGCAAAACTTTCTGTTGCGAAATTTTGAAACTCGTCAACATACAAAAAGAAATCACTACGATCCTTTTCGAGCATGTCAACACGTTCCATGGCCGACAACTGAATTTTGGTAATCAGCATACCCCCCAAGAGGCGCGAATTATCTTCACCGATTCTACCTTTTGACAGGTTCATGATAAAGATCTTTTTTGTATCCATGATCTCGCGAATATTGATACGTGATTTTACCTGCGCGACAATATTGCGAATGATCGAAGCCGACAAAAACTGACCGATCTTGTTTTGGATAGGCGCAACCGCTTCTTGTTTATATTTATCACTATACCCAGCAAACTCAGTTTGCCAGAATGCTTTTACAACCGGATCTTTGAGGTTCGCAACCACGCGTTTGCGATATTCATTGTCGGCTAGGAGACGGTTAATACCAAGGAGTGTTGTCCCCGGAAAATCCAAAAGCGCCAGAATCGTATTATTCAAAATATATTCCATACGAGCACTCCAAACGTCTGGCCAAATCTTTTTGAAAACACCCATGAGTCCCGACGTAACCAAATGCTTATAATCTGGATTGATCGATTCTAAAATATTAAACCCAATCGGATAATCAATATCCGATGGATTGAAGTACACAATGTCATTGATACGATTGGCTGGAACGAAGTTGAGCACCTTTTCGGCAAAGTCACCGTGCGGATCAACGAGCCCAATACCGTGGCCAGAATAAATGTCGTTGATAACCATATTCTCAAGAATGGTAGTCTTGCCCATACCAGTCTTGCCAACCAAATACATATGACGGCGGCGGTCATCAATTTTAATACCAAAACGCCGGTTTTGATTCCGGTAATTAGTCATGCCAAAAAAATTGATTGTTGGATCAATTGAGGCGGCTAATTTATCATTTCCTGTTTGATCAAGGGCATCCATAGGTAGCTTTAGTATACAATGGTTAGCCAAAAACAACAAGATAAGCACCGCCGCTCCTTGTCATCTTTTTAACGGTTAAACGAAATCTCATCATCAGGATCGACACCGTCTGGGTAGATCTCTTTGACTCGCTTAAGGGCTTCGTCAAATATCTTCGAGCCATACTTTTGACAAGCTTTGCTGCCTCGATCAGATTTCTTAAGCGCATCAGGCGTACTAATAAGCTGCCAGCCATGCGCTAAGGTATGTGCGATAAATGTAATTACAACATTATCCACGATCATTTCTACATACGGCGTCGCATGCATCGACTTTAGTTCTGAAATACGTAAACTTTTAGGACCAATTTCTTGTTCCTTGTATGGCGGCGACGTATAACGCGACTCCTTGGCAAGTGCATCCAAAAAAGACTTGAGCCGAATTAAACTGTCAGGCTCAACAATAATATTTTTTTCACGAAGCAAATCTTGCGCTAGGTATATATTTTTACCCATTTTTATCTGCAAACGATTTTCTAAAGGATCGAAAAGGAGCTCTCCTATTTCCGGTGTCTGCGATTCACCTGGCACCGTTACTTCCGCTAAAAGCGGCAGGGAGACATTGCGATCAGCCGCGGCAATCAGTGCTTTCAAGACCAAAAAATATGATTGATCTATATTTCGTGAAACCTCTACACCATTTTCTAAAAATTCTTTTGAGGAACCTCGTTCCATATAGTATACAACTATTATTTTATTGACACTTTGCCCACAATCCTTTTCCCGCCTCGCGCGCTGCAGCTTCGGCTGCTACAAAAACTTTACTATATTTTACATCGGGCGGGAAAGTTGCTGCCTTGGCATAACCTTCTTCAACTAATTTTAAATTAAGCAGCGTACCGTCTTCTAGATACACATATCGTAACAATCGATGGTACCGATCCATATCTGAGACATCCTTTGCTAAACGTACTTTTTGATTCAACACGATGCTTTTATTATATGCTGACGCTTCTTTGCCAAAGCATTGCACACCTTTACGAGGATCCAATGTTTCGGGTGTATCAACGCCAATATAGCGTACACGCTGGCCTGTTGAGAGCTCAACAGTATCTCCGTCGATAACGCGCGTAATGGTAGCGAGCGTGGTAGTGGTACTATCTACCGTCTGACCAGTAACCGGCGTTACTTCAAAATCATCGGCCAGCGTCTGGTTGGCAGTACCAGGAGCATTAAGTGCAAGAGCGTCAAGCATATCGGGCACTGAAACGTTCTGAGACGGGGGTTTACCAGCTCCGCCCTTTGCCAGCCAAATACCAACTAAAACAATAAAGACAATAGCATTAACAAGTGCCCAAATAGTTTTTTTAGAACTTAAAATATTTTTCACAAAAATTACTTAAAGATTACGATTTGCCTCTGCACGCTCTTCAGGGCTCATAATGTAAAGCCCGGTAACTAAACATTGAACTAAAAAGAATAGTGCGGTCGACATAAGTAAAACGAATTGCGGATAGCACCATTTAAAACGCGCAAGACCAAGGGAACTGCAGGCCGTAGTAAACCAAGGAATATACGTAATGATCGGATTTAGATGAGCCGGAACAAGCATAGCGACGATCATAACAAGCGTCACTGGGATCATGAGTAGCTGGGAAAATTTGAGCAGTATTTTTCGGGTTGAATCTTGCATGCTCGTATTAGAACTAAACAAATAACTTGGCAAGTTCTTTAACAGCCGTGTTACCGGGATTTTTAATAATTGAATGTACCGACCCTCCCCCATCCCCCTCGTAACGGGGTAAAATGTGCCAATGGATATGAGGAACTACTTGGCCGGCTGCAGCACGTTCGTTAATTCCGATATTTACCCCATCAGGCTTTAAAATCGTATTCACCCGGCGAAACGCACTATCGAGGCCAGCCATAAGTTGGCGTGATTCTTCGGCCGTTACATCAACTAAACTTTCGACATGTTTTTTGGGCACCACGACAGTGTGTCCTTGGGCGTGCGGGAAAACATCTAAAAAAGCAAGTACGAACTCATCTTCATACACTGTGTAATTTGGAACTTCCTTAGCAATAATTTTACAGAAAATACAATTCATATACTCTAATTAGGAAATAAGTTTAAGCTGCTGCGCTAGATAATATGCCGCGAATATCCGAACATTAAAGAATGTATCAGGCTCTGGGTTCAAATACCATTTCAACATTTCGGCTGGAGTCGTTTCAAGAACGGTAATATCTTCTGTACCATCACCAACCCGACCTACTTTGCGAACACACCCCGTTGCCACAAACAGCGAAAGAGCTGTGTTTGACACTCCGGATGCATACGGTGAAGCAGGCAGAGCTGAATAAACAGCAGCTTCGTAACCTGTTTCTTCAAAAAGTTCGCGCCGCGCAGTTTCTTCAATCGACTCATCTGAGTCAATCATTCCGGCAGGCATCTCAATAACATATTTTTGAAGAGGGACTCGAAAATTTTTGATAAGCACTATTTTCCCTTCAGGTGTAATCGGCAACACAGCCGCCACATCTTTTTTTCTAATCCATTCCCAATGCTGCTCACCACCATCCTTATCAAGAAAACAAGTGTCAAAAACTGTAATAAATTTTCCTTGAAAAATTTGTTGCGTACCTTGTATGGGTAATGACATAGCACTATTTTTATTTAGAATAACTCCACACCCCGACACCGCCAAAAGCCGCCTCAAACTGCGGCGTTACTTTTCTGGAATCAAACGGAGCGACTAAAAAACACTTTTCCGCACCGGTAACTTTAAACGCCTCCGCAAGTGCTAAACTATTTTGAGGATCAGCAGCAAGATCGATATATATTTTTTGTTGCTCGGGCTGTTCAAAATCGTGTGAAATCGGGAAGCCTCCGCCAATGATCGTCTTGCGACTCAATGCTTCAAGCGCAAGGAGCGGGTACGTATCAGCTATCACACACGGCTTACTCCCAACGTCACCTACGCGCAAGACTTGCTGCATGGCAATATATTCACTCTGACTTACCGTCAGTGTATCTGGCCCCAAAGTAAAAGAAGCACTTATAACAGCGCTCATTACCAAACAACATCCAACTACCACCCATTTCTTGACTACAAAAGGAAATCGCCCGAGAACGTACCGCAAAGCAACAACAATTAAAAAAATACTTATCAGGGCCAAAACCGGTTCAAGCCGACGAGTCAGCACTTGTTCACCTTGAAAAAAATACCGGCTGACACCATAGGCTCCAAACAGTCCTATCGCGAGCGTTGCAAACCAGCCTGATACAGCAGTTCTTTTTTTAATGAGCGCATACCAACCAAGGCAGCATAGCGCCCACCACCCCAGCATAAACATTACCAGCCACCAACGATTCAGTGTCAATACATTTGGTACAAAACTAGCGAGCGGTACTTGATTAAAAATAATGTTTCCCGTCGCGATATCGTGGGGCCGCGGGCCATTAGCCAGATACAGCGCAGTAAAATTACCAATTACTTGTTGTAGCTGAGTCAACCACAGCGCGCGCGGTACCAACGAACTGTACCGGGCAAAATATTCTAAAGCAGGAAAAATACCAAGTATACCAATGCTACCTACTACGATAACCGCAGAAAAGCCTGGTAGTGTTTGAATATTTTTACGGCGTAGTTGTAAAAACAGTTCGGACACAATAAAAGCGAGGGCTCCAACTAAAGCGTAGAGCGCATACCCCGCACAGAGCACAACAAATAAAAGACCGATTGGAAAAAGCTGTTTGCGCTCCGGCATTACCAGTCTTTTAACGAGCATGGTTATAAAAAACAAACAGACTAAAAATCCAAAACTAACCGGCAAGGTGAACGATCCTGTACTCGTCAAAGCAAACGGCAAAAAACTAAGCAGCACCGCACCAAAAGACCATTCTCTTTTCCAGCCAAGCGTTTGAGCCAGTTCATATATAAGTATCGGAACTACAATTCCAAACAACCCCGGTAGCAGCCAACGATTAACATCGAGCAGTGAAACCGCCGTGACGTTCCCGATGAGCGCGCTAACTCCCCACATTTGGCTATACGAAATAAGTCCGAGATCAATTTTTTGTTTTGGGCTACTCGCGCCATCACTAATAACAGGAACAACTGTTCCCTCCCCTCGAATCAATCGTTCTTCGGTAGCCAAATGCCGCCAACCATCCGCTCCGTAGAGCAATGTATGTGTCAGCGGGAGATAACTATGGATAAGTAGGCTGTGGACAACAAATAGCAGCAGTACCAAGCGTGCTTTGAATGGCGAAAAAATCAAAAGCCCCAGGAGCGCAGTCGCTGCAGCAAAAAAATAAATAAATGCGGGATGAATCGTTTGCCAGGGTGTAGCAAGCACGCTCGAACTACGCGAACTGATGAGTAGAGAGAAACAGACTGCAGCGACCACGCCATACAAAATAAGCAGTGCCTTAGCTATCTTAGGTGACAAAAAAGTATTTACTTCGCTCGACATTATTTCCGAATCAAGTTGTGGGCCGGGAAATGCCACATCGAGTAAAAACCACAACACACCAGACACTGCCAATACTGCGACACTACGTAGAGGTGAAAATATTCCAAATACAACCAAAATTCCAGCAAACACTGCAACCGCAAGAAAACCACACCACGCCCCTAGCAATCGCTTCGGAAAATTGGGACTAAAGGCAAAAAACCGACCGAGCCATCGTCCGGCTGGTTTACTTACCACATAAAAATAGAGTACTAAAAAAATTAGACCTAAACCTAGACTTCGCCAAATTACACTATTTAAACCAAGTAAGGCAACAAGCGTAAAAAGTTGAACAAAATAGAGTTTTTTCATACTACAGACGAGTATACCATCTTTAACCCGCATGTATCCACCGACTTACCCCCATTCCTTCCCCACCCTGTACTTGCCGGGTAGCCCCAAAGTACGTTACCATACGAACACTCATTTTAAAGCCTCATGCAACAATCTGATGGAGTAGATCGCATACCACCTCAAAGCCTCGAAGCCGAAATGTCACTCCTCGGCTCTATTTTGATTGATAAAGATGCGATGCTTAAAGTAGCTGACGTGGTTCGCGCCGAGGATTTCTACAAAGACGCTCATAGTCGCGTTTTTGAATGTATTGCCGAGCTTTATGACAAAAATGAACCGCTTGATTTATTGACACTGAGTAATCGCTTAGAAGAAAAGGGTGATCTCGAACGCATTGGTGGCCGCAGCTACCTGGCAGCACTCACGAACGCTGTACCGACCGCTTCGAACATCGTTCACTACGCCCATATTATTCATAAAAAAGCGACTCGTCGTCGCCTCTTGGCTGCTTCGCAAGAAATTACCCGCCTGTCATTTCAGGAAGACCAGGAAGATATTGAACAGATTCTCGATCAGGCCCAGCAGCATTTGTTTGGTGTTTCACAAATTTATTTTAAACAAGCATTTACCCCAATTCGTGGCGTCTTGGCCGACGCCTTTGATCGCATTGACGAACTCCATAAAAATAAAGGTCAAATGCGCGGCATTCCGACTGGGTTTACCGGACTTGATAACCTCATGGCCGGCCTCCAAAAATCGGATCTTATTATTATTGCTGCTCGTCCGAGTGTGGGGAAATCTTCTTTGGCGCTTGATATCGTTCGCCACATCGGTACTAAACAAAAAGTTTCTGTCGGCCTCTTTTCACTTGAAATGAGTAAAGAACAGATGGTTGATAAAATGCTCTGTTCCGAAGCAAACATTGACCTCTGGAAAATGCGTACCGGCCACCTGTCGGACCGCCCAGAAGACGATGATTTTCCACGCATCGGACATGCAATCGGAACATTATCCGAAGCACCAATCTTTATCGACGACTCGGCCGACGTTAACATCATGCAGATTCGCACTAAAGCCCGCCGTTTGCAAGCCGAACATGGTCTCGGCCTCATCGTTATCGACTACTTACAGCTCATGCAATCGCGTGGTAACACGGAAAATCGTGTGCAGGAAGTCGCGGAGATCACGCGTGGTCTCAAAAGTATCGCCCGTGAACTGAACGTTCCGGTTATCGCCCTCTCGCAGCTCTCACGTACTGTAGAACAGAGTAAACCGGCCATTCCGAAGCTTTCCCACCTCCGTGAATCCGGTTCTATTGAGCAGGATGCGGACATCGTCATGTTTATCTATCGTAAATCGGCCGATCGCAACTACCGCCCGGAAGAAATTCCACCCGACGAACGCAACCTGGCTGAAATCCACATCGCTAAACACCGTAATGGTCCGACCGGTGTCGTAAAAATGGCTTTTGTAGATGCGATGGCCTCGTTCCGAAATCTGGATACCAGCTTTGTGCCACAATCCAATATGGTCCAAGAACTTAAACCAAAATCAGCGTTCCGCAAACAAGAAGGCGGCGACCCAGAATTTTAAAAAACTAATTACTAACTACACGACTATGTCCATGTTCTCGAAACTCAAAGAATTTAAAGATCTCCGCGATCAAGGTAAAAAACTCCAGGAAGCACTCGGTGGTGAAAGTGTTACAACTACGGCAGTTGGCGACAAAGTGGTTGTTTCTCTCAACGGCAACCTCGAAATTACTGCGCTCGCGATCGACGACGAACTCTTAAACCCAAGCATGAAAGAAAAACTCCAGAATGGTATCAAAGAAGCCCATGCTGAAGGTCTTAAAAAAATGCAGCGCACCATTGCCACCAAAATGCAGGAAATGGGCGGCTTTGATTTGCCAGGCATGGGAAAATAATTTCGAATGTACTCCCCTTCCATTAACAACCTCATCACTGAACTCAAAAAACTACCGTCGGTCGGCCAACACACCGCCGAACGGTATGTTTTTTATTGGCTTAAATCTGGCAAAAAAGATGTTACCGAACTCATGCTCGCTCTCAAAGAACTCATTGAAAATGTTCGCAGCTGTGAAATCTGTTTTGATTTCAGTGACACAAGCCCCTGCGCTATTTGCAGCAACGCCAAACGCGACCACGCTACCATTGTTGTCGTGACCGATTCGCAGGACTTGCAAGCCATTGAGAACACTTCAGAATACAAAGGTGTCTATCATGTCTTACGCGGGCTTCTTGATACGAGCGACGACACCAGTCTTATACGAACAAAAGTAGCTGAACTTTTAAAACGAGTTCAAAATGAAACTATTTCCGAAATAATTTTTGCACTTAACCCCAACCTCGCCGGCGAAACCACGACACTCTACCTCGAACGCGAAATAAAAAAACTAAAACCGAGCATCCGTATCACCCGCCTCGCCCGCGGCCTCCCGATGGGCAGTGATTTACAGTATGCCGATGAGATTACACTTTCAAACGCTCTCAAAGGAAGAACGGAACGTTAAAGTAAAGACGTACGCACACTTAGCCTTCCGAACAGGGAGTCTAAAAACCAAGAGAACGCAAGATAACCGCGGCAAATAAAAAATCCCTTCAGTATATACTGAAGGGATTTTTTGAAGTCTTATAGAATCTCTACCTGAGTAAAGCGCTGGCGATGACCATGTGCTTTGTGGTAACGTGTTTTATTTTTAAACTTACCAACACGTACAGTGCGATTCTTACCTTGTTTCAAAACCTTCGCGGTAACTGTAACACCAGAAAGGTAAGGACCACCAACCTGTACATTTTCACCAGCATCGTCGGCGGTCAAAAGTACCTGTTCAAAAGTGGCGGTATCGCCTTCATTAAGTTCTAATTTTTCAATTTTAAGGATTTCACCGGTCTTAACCAAATATTGTTTTCCGCCGGTAGCAATAACTGCGAGCATACGAAGTCTTTAGATGTATAATAATGCTAAGTGTAAAAGTGGGCTTAGTATACCAAAAACCTATTGGTTAGTCAAGGCCTAACGGGCCACAATGACACTATCCCCCACAGCTAAGCCATGGTCTCTAATAAACCCGGCCGGGAGTTCAAGCACCGTGTCTGAGGCAAGCCGAGCTGTATATACCTTAAGTCCAGCCTCAGTAGTCGAAGGATCAGGCTGCAAATTGGGGGCCATATCAACAATTACTCCTTGCTCTATCCAGAGTATATCAAGAGGAAATTTCATATCACGCATCACCATAGCATGTTGTTCACTGGTTGGAAAAACAAATAGCATGCCCTGGTATTTACCCAAATCTTTACGATTACTGAGCCCCTGAAACCAATGCTTGGGGGTATGAGCCACGAGTACACGCAAGTCTTGGCCCTTTATTCGAACTAAGGCCTTGGGCCAATACAGTGTGGCAAACCAGATACCGAGCGCAACAACAACCATTACGAGAAAAAAAAGAGCATACCAGAATTTGAACGTGCGTGGGGGTGTTTTTTGTTGCAATCCAAACATACAATATTATTTTTTCTTTTTATTAAGCCAAATAGCTACGAGCAGCATGGCTACTGCAAGCAGCCCTAAAGCAACAAATTTAACACGGCTCTGGAGCGTCAGCGTGGTCAATCCAAAGAGAAGCGCCACGAGGTACATAAATATAACGGTCGTACGTTCACTAAAACCAGCGTCACGCAGACGAAAATGCAAATGTTCTCGATCACCTTTAAAAACCGGCTGCTCGCGATTGAAACGAACATATATAACCCGCAGCAGGTCAAGAATGGGCACTGCCATCACGAGGAGTGCCGTAGCGATTTTACCGCCAGAAATTATAGCTAAAATTCCTAAAATAAAACCAATAAAAATACTACCACTTTCACCCAGGAAAATTTTAGCCGGATAAAAATTAAAAATAAGAAAACCCATAATAACGCCGAGGGCAATAAGCGCCAAAAGTCCTACATCTGGTTGAAAAAACTTTTTAGTATTAGTAAGTAAAAAAATCATAAAGAACCCGACTCCCGTTATTCCTGCGGATAAACCATCGAGCCCGTCTAAAATTTTAGTCGTGTACATCATCCCCATAAGCCAAATAAAACTTACGAGGCTCGCTGCAATACTCAAGGTACCGAAACGCCCCACATGCACACTCCAAAAATGGAGGTTTATAACCCCTCCCCAGGGGTTGGTAACTTCAGTCAAACCAATGCCCGTAGCCAGAACGATACACACCGCAAGCGCAGTCACGAGCATGCGAATCCAAGGAGCTACCGACTGACGATCATCAAATATGCCCATGACCACAATAAGCGTAGTACCAAAAAAAATACCCCATAATTGCCCTGCGGTAATATGAGGCGCCAGCAACGTTGTTGCTTTTGCAACATAGAGAACAACAAGCCAAAAAGAAATATACAGCGCCACTCCTCCAAGAAGGGGCATTCGCACAGCATGTAATTTACGCTCACCATCAGGTACATCCACTATTTCCAATAACAAAGCAACCTTTCGAATAATAAGCGTAGCTATAATCGAAATAACAAAAGCAGCTAAAAAATACACGATCATATACACAGCATGTCTTACCAAAAAACCACCCCGACAACGTCGAGATGGCTTTTAGAATAGCATATAAAAACTAAATTTCAAAACAGAAAATATTACTTTTTGGCAATAGCCAAGTCTGTTGCAACAGCGCCGTTTACGCGGTTTATTCGAGCAACAGGTACCATTTTTAACTCAGGCAAACGAGCCTGAACACTATTCATGGAGCGATATGTTGCGACTTCCACTTCCATTTTCTGTTGCTCTGCCGTTAAATCACTAATAGTTGTTTCGTAGCCTTTGATCTGGTACCCAAGCGCCACCGAGGAGCCGGTACGGAGCACATACGCCGTACTACTTCCTACCAATACTACCAACAGCGCGACGCGCATACGCGTTCCTGTCATCCAACCCGGCAATTCGAGCGCCAGAAAAAAATGTCGTACCTCCGCATATTGAGCTGTAAACCGTCGTTTTAAAGACATAAAGTGTAAGTGTTCCCTGTTCCCTCCTAGTGGTAGTGGGGGCAGCTTTAAATTTTTTCAATGACTCTGAGTTTGGCGCTTCGTGACGGAGCGTTCTTCGCCAGTTCTTCGTCCGAGGCTACTAATGGTTTTTTGGTTATGATTTTAAATTCTTTTGACGACAAGCTCTGAAAAAAATGCTTAACGATTCTATCTTCAAGAGAGTGAAAGGAAATCACTGCCAGTCTTCCACCGCTTCCGAGCGCTGCCACTGCTTGAGGCAATGCTTGTTCGAGTACCTCAAGCTCGTGATTAACAGCGATGCGAAGCGCTTGAAAGACTTTAGTGGCTGGGTGCAATCCTCCGATCCAAGGAATTTCTTTAGTGCTTTTTAATTTACTACGGTAGACATTGAGAATAATTTCTACCAATTCATTCGTCTCCTCAATGGGTGTACTTTTTCGCTGCTCTACAATCGCACTAGCAATTTCTTTACTTAAGTCTTCTTCACCATAGCGTTTAAAAATTGTAACGAGCTCTTCTTGGTCAGCCGTATTGATGATATCCGCAGCAGTCGCGTAACCCTCATCAAACTTAGTGCCATAGCGCATGTCGAGTGGCTCACTCAGCGCAAAGCTGAATCCACGTCCCCGCTCGGCAAATTGCGGTGTTGACCAACCCAGATCCATGAGAATCCGATCAACTGAAGTAATATGTTTTTCATTCAGAATTTTTTGCAAATCTGCAAAATTTCCGTGAACAAATACTACTTGCGATTCAAAACGATAGAGATTTAATTTTGCTCGGAGCAATGATTCAGTATCAGCATCGATGCCGAGGAGTTTCCCACTCGGACCAATTTTTTCAAGGATCATTTCGCTGTGCCCAGCGTCGCCAAGCGTGCAATCAACTACTTGCAAACCCTTTTTCAAGTTGAGCGTTTCAATAACTTCTGTAAGGAGTACCGGTACATGTCTATCCATAGAGCTAGGCTAATGACTAATCTTATTTACACGCCAAGCTCCCCCATTCGCTCTGCGATTACGCTGCTTTCACTTTCGGTTTGTAGTTTGTAGGCTGCCCATTTTTCGGCATCCCAGAGTTCCAGCCGACTATAGAGGCCGGCAATCACGACATCTTTTTTGAAACCCGCGAACTGACGCAGATATTCGGGAATGATGACGCGACCTTGTTTATCAACCTCAACGTCCATGGCCCCGGCAAGCATCAGGCGTGCAAAGGCACGACTATTTGCCTGCGAGATCGGCAGAGCTGATAATTTTTCTGCTAATTTTTCCCACTCCACTTTGGTGTAGAAAAACAAACAGTTATCAAGCCCGCGGGTTACCACACCGCCCTTTTTAAGTTCTTGCCGGAACTTAATCGGGATCGCGATGCGGCCCTTGTCGTCAAGTGAGTGGGAGTATTCGCCGATAAACATAATTTTGTAAGTAGGGTGAGATTCTGAAAGACAAGCATTGTCTCAAAATTATTCACCACTTTTCCCCACGTGCTTCCATTTTACACCACACTACTACACCCGTCAACACTCTTACCCAGAATCATAAAGTCGCTTTTTAGGCTAAGGTACAATAAAAAATCCCGTACTCGACTAGCGAGTACGGGATCGTGTGGATAAGTATTTTTAAACCGTTATTTTTAACAACGGACTTGCAACAGCAACTTCTACCCCCACTTCTGAGCGTAATTTTTCAGCGAGTGATGCTGAGGTATGCGCCTCGCCATGATTGAGCATAATCTGTTTGGGTTTATGCTTCAAATCAGCAATCCATTTGGTAAGTTTATTTTGATCAGCATGCGCAGACAAAGCGCCAATAGCTTTAACATGACACTTAACAGCCACCAATTCTTTCATAACCTTAACAGGAGATTCACCGTCCAAAATTTGACGCCCCAGCGTGCCTTCGGCCTGGTAGCCGATAATCAAGAGTGTGTTGCGTTCATCAGATAAATACCTGAGCGCATGGTGCACGATGCGTCCACCATTCATCATGCCGGCGCCGGCGATAATAATTTTAGGGCCGGGCGTATTGTTAATTTTTTTCGATTCTTCACGCGTCTCGCACATGGTGAGCCCCGGAAATTGAAACAAATCATCCCCTGCTTGGTATAGGGCTTTGGCCTTTTCATCATAAAATTCAGGATATCTGCGATACACGCGTAAGGCTCCGATTGCCAAGGGACTATCTAAAAAAATCGGCACGCGCGGCAAATCATGTTGGCGATCAACAAGATCATTAAGATCGTAAATTAACTCCTGCGTGCGTTCAAGTGAAAACGATGGAATCATGAGTACGCCGCCGCGAGCAACGGCTTCAGCAACCATTGTTTCAATTATTTTTTGACGCACAGCCGGCATTTCATGCGACCTGTTCCCGTAGGTTGATTCACACACGAGCAAATCCAAATTTTCAGGCAACGATTCTGTTTCGCGCAGTATCGGCATGTTAGCATTCCCAACATCACCCGTGAAAACCACTTTTTTACCCTCAGTTTCGAGCTGAATAAAGCCAGCTCCAAAAATGTGCCCAGAATCAAACCAGGTAGCGACGATTTCTTCGGTCGAACCAATTTTAGTGAGGTGAAGCGGTTTATGATACTCAATAGGCTTAACCCGTTCCATTACCCCAGCGATATCCGTTTCGTTATACAAAAGTGGCGTACCAAGTTTACGAAAATTATATTCCATTACCTGATAGGCATCCCTTAAAATAAGTTCGATCAATTCACACGTTGGAGCGGTCGCATAAATGTGGTGCGAAAAGCCGCCCTTGGTCAGAAGCGGTAAACGCCCAATATGGTCGAGATGCGCATGTGTAATTAGTACTGCTGAAAGTTCTTTGGGGTCAAATGGTAGTGGATCATGATTTTTCGCTTCATTATAATCCCCACCTTGAAACATGCCGCAATCGATCAATATTTTTTGTCCGACCGCTTCAACCAGACTGCACGACCCGGTAACTTCACCAGCTGCTCCCATGAAAGTAATTTGCATAAGGGTGTATTAATCACGTTTAAAATCAAGTAAAGGTTTTACTAAACGCTCGTAAAAAGCGGCAGTATCCTGAATGGTTAGGACATCTTTCTCATAGCTACTAATATCGCGGACCAAGTCAACATTAATAGTACTGTATTTAATAAATTTTTTATTAACTCTACCGTTTTCTAACAACTGCGCCGCCCATTTTGCTGCCCAGCGAGACTGTTCTTCCACCTCAGCAATATTTTTCCAAGTCCGATGTGTAATATTCTGATCTTTCCCCGCTTCCAAAAAAACCCAGTACAGTGAACGCTCCAGACGCGGCGCTTTCAGACGAAGGCTATTTGCCTCCATGTCAGCTCCAAGTTCTCGAAATTTTTCGTATGCTGGTGTAACCTCGACAGCCTGTTTGTCTTGCTCGTCGGGTAACCTAAGACGCTGAGGATCTTTTTGAGCAGCATGCGTTTGCCGAGGGGCGGGTTCGTAACGAGTGACAGGCCGTGTATCAGCGGGAGTCATCAAAAAACTAGCGGCCAATGCCAGGGCTCGCACGGAAGAACTTTTCCAGCTATTTTTTGGCGAAGACTTTACCTGATGAACTGAAGAAATTGGCGCGGTAACCTCTGCACCTGGAACTGGAAACTCAATTGTGGGCATATTTTCTTCAAATTTTACTTGTCCCATATCAAGAGTTGTTTCAACTTTTGACATTCCTTCTGTAGCCAAGGATGGAGCGGCAAGACCTGTGGACGGGTGGTCAATGATTCCACTTATCATAGTAGGATCGGTCAACGTTCTTCCACGGGTAAGTAGCTCATCAACTTCCTGAGTAAGAAGGGGCAGGCTTTCAATTACCCTATCCATAAATTCTAAGATTTGTTTGTTTTTTGAAAAACGGATAGGCGAAAATATGTGTAACAGGTTGTCTAAATCCTCATAACAAGCGAGTAGTCTGGGTTTTTCTATGACTCCGATCCGTGCTTGGCGACCTTTTTGAAGCTTAAAAGAGGCGCTCTCTTTAGCTAGTTGCTTATGTACATCTGCCCTATCAAATCGGTCTAGAAGGTGGCTCAAACCGGCGCAAACAAGAGTCTTTTTTTCTAGAAAATCCTCTTGTTCTTCTGCAGATTCTGCCAAACTGAACTCCTCGGAAACTTCTTTTCTTACTCTATGAAGATTTTTCGCAAGAATTACACGATCAGAAATATCCGGAGCAGTAATTTTGCTTGGAACAGAACCTTCTGGCTGAATATCAAATTCGGGACCACGATATTTTTCTACCATATGACTACAAAAAAACACCTTCTATAAGCAAGTATCGACTAGAATAGCATAATTGGCAATAAAAAAAAACTTTGGTATACTCTCTAGTATCTATGCGGGATGATCTAATTCAAAACGTCGAAATTGTTGACCCGCCAATTGGCGAACTTACCAAACGTGGTGGCGGCTTTAAAAAGGGCTGCTTGTTTGGTTGTTTATCGATCATACTCTTTCTCGTCGGTAGTATCATTGCACTGCGTCTAGCCGCTGGCAAGGGACCAGAAAAACTTACCGCTGTTCCAGCTAATTTTCCGACGGCCATCCCCGTGTACGACAAAGATGCGATTGAACGAATCACTTTCATTTCCGGCAAATACAAAAGCCGTGGCGTTGAAATTGCCGCTCTATTTCCAAAATTGATCCTTTCCCCTATTTTCTTGGCCATGGATAAACAAGATGCAACTGGAGACAATGGCACTAAAGTAGCTGGAAAAATGTGGCAATTACTCACCACACCAGTGAGTGACGCGCGTGATACTATTCAGATCGAATGGCAAAACATGGATGCAGAACCTAGCTTTGTAATCTCATATTATAAAAACCAGCTCCTCCGCCAAAAATATTCAATTGATGAAGAAACAACGGGCAAAGCATCGCTTCAGATTGTCTTTAGCGGACCCGACGGCACGACTGGCAGCTTGGAAGCCCGTGGAGACGAAACAGTTAAGCCCGGAACTGATTATGCCCTCTTGACTGTTAATATAGCAACATTCGCCACACCTACTCCTTAAATTTTTTTGTGCTTCCTAAATTTTTAACCACCCCTTCTAAATCAATTACCGGCGCGGCAGTTATTATTTCGCTAGCAACGCTCCTCAGCCGAGCCGTTGGTATTGGACGCGATCATATACTTGCACACTACTATGGTGGAGGTCCGGTTATCGACGCTTACTATGCAGCGTTTAAAGTTCCTGATCTTATTTATAATTTACTCATTGTTGGCGCACTGACGGCCGGTTTTATACCAACATTCACCAAATTGTTTAACCATGATAATGGCAAACCAGCAGCATGGCGTTTGGCAAGCAACATTCTTAATATAATCGGCGTGGCGCTAATTTGCCTCTCCAGCGTAGGAATGATTTGTTCGCCCTGGATAGCCAAACTAATTGCGCCGGGTTTTAATGATCAAAACCAAGCGCTCGTTACCACTTTTACCCGCATCTTGTTTTTATCCCCAGTTTTCCTTGGCATTTCCATGGTCATGGGCGGAATACTCCAGTCACTTAAAAATTTTTTACTTTACTCATTTGCTCCAGTATTTTATAACCTTGGGATCATCCTGGGGGCAACAGTCTTCGTACCAATGATCGGCATTTCCGGCCTGGCGTGGGGCGTTGTTCTCGGAGCCTTCATGCACTGCCTTATGCAAACGCTCGGAGCGTGGCAAGCGGGGTATCGCTGGAAAAAGATATTTAACCTTAGAGATAGTAACACACGGCTTGTGGGCCGCCTCATGGTGCCACGCACGCTCGGCCTTGCGATCACCCAATTTAATACCGTTATTGTTACTATTTTAGCATCACTCCTCCCTATTGGCAGTGTGGCGGCCTATAATTACGCGAATAATTTACAGGGTGTAGCGACCGGTCTTATTGGCATTCCATTTGCGCTGGCTGTTTTTCCGGTCCTTTCCGCCGCTGTAGCTGAGAATAACCAAACTGAATTTAGTAAAAATATTTCTCTAACGGCTCGGCAAATTCTTTTTTTAATCGTTCCCGCTTCGATCGTGATTCTTTTATTGCGCGCCCAAATTGTTCGCACCATTCTTGGTAGTGGCCAATTTAGCTGGACAGCAACAATAACAACCGCTAATGCTCTGGCTTTTTTTGCTTTCGGCTTATTTGCGCAGTGCTTGATTCCTCTTATAGTGCGCGGCTTTTATGCCCTCAGCGATACACGCACCCCGTTTGTAATTGGCGTTATTAGCGAGCTTATAAGTATTATTTGCGCGCTCTTACTCATGCGTCCGCTTGGCGTATCAGGACTTGCCTTAGCAACTTCAATTGGCGCAACCTTAAATCTTATTTTGCTCGTTGGTTTTTTACGCGCCAAGATGATCCCTCTTGAAGGCGAAAAAATAACTCATTTGATCTTTAAATTAGCGCTTGCGGGTATTCCCATGGCTTTAGTCATCCAGTACCTCAAAACACCCTTGGCCGACCTTGTCAATATGACACGTTTCTGGGGGATATTGATTCATGGCGTCGCTTCTGGTACAGTAGGCCTGCTTGTATATTGTGGTATTTGCTATGTACTGCAAGTAGATGAAATGCGGCTTTTGACCGGTAGTCTCAAAAAACGCTGGCTCAAACTACGCCCGCTTAAGGAAGGAATGGCTGAACTTTAAACCCCTATGGAAACAAGTCACATTAGAAACTTCTGTATTATCGCCCACATCGATCACGGCAAATCTACGCTAGCTGATCGTTTTTTAGAATTGACCGGAACCGTCTCGAAGCGTGACATGAAAAACCAACTGCTTGATTCGATGGAGCTTGAGCGGGAACGTGGCATTACTATCAAGCTTACTCCGGTCAAAATGGGCTATGAACAAGATGGGACCAAATACGAACTCAACCTTATTGATACTCCAGGCCATGTTGACTTCACCTATGAAGTTTCACGCTCGCTCGCTGCCGTAGAAGGGGCAATTCTTCTTGTCGATGCGACGCAGGGTGTGCAGGCGCAGACTATTGGTAATTTATACTTAGCGCTGGAGCAAAATCTTAAAATCATTCCCGTTATCAACAAAATCGACATGCCCATCGCGAATGTCGAAAAAACAACTGCTGAAATCGTACATCTTATTGGCTGCGACCCAAGCGAAATTATTCTGGCCTCGGGCAAAACCGGCCAGGGCGTCCCCGATATTTTAAAGGCTATTGTGGAGCGTGTTCCGGCTCCCCCGGATCATTCCGCCAGCCCTGCGCGCGCGCTTATTTTTGATTCGTCATTTAACGAATATAAAGGTGTTGTGGCTTCGGTGCGTATCGTGGATGGCAGTTTTAAAAAAGGACAAAAAATCTTTCTCATGACCACCCGCTCTCCAGCTGAAGTGTTAGAGCTGGGTCATTATTCGCCTAAATTTACACCGTCAGACGAGCTCACTAATAGCCAGATTGGGTACATTGTTACGGGCCTTAAAGACGTGCGCGACTGCCGTGTAGGCGACACCATAACGCTGCTTGCAAGCGATAAAACAAGTGGCGCAGCCAAAGAACCGCTACCAGGCTATAAGGAAGTGAAACCAATGGTTTTCGCCGGTATTTTCCCACGCGAAGGTGACGGTTACCAAGAATTGCGCGATGCGATTGACCGCCTGAAACTAAGCGATTCGTCACTCGTATACGAACCTGAGCACTCGCAGGCTCTCGGCTTTGGTTTTCGCTGTGGTTTCCTCGGCATGCTGCATCTCGATATTTTTCAGGAACGACTCAAGCGTGAATATGACCTTGAAATTGTTATTACCGTTCCGAGCGTAGCGTATCATATTACCAAAACGAATGGTGAAAGCTATTTTATTCGGAGCCCCCAAGAAATGCCCGATAGCCAATCAATCGAACATGTCGAAGAGCCCATTATGACACTCGACATCATTACTCCTAAAGACTACGTCGGCGGTGTCATGGGTCTCATTGCCGAACGTAAAGGTGTCTACCTCACTACCGACTACCTGAGCAGTGGTAGCGACCAGCGTGCCCTCATTCATTATCGCATTCCACTCGCGTCGCTCATTACGGATTTTTATGATAAACTAAAAACAGTTACCTCCGGGTACGCGTCGATGAATTACGAATTCAAAAACTACGAGCCGACCGAGGTGGTTAAACTTGACATTTTGGTTGGTGACGACCAGGTTGAAGCCCTATCGACCCTCGTCTGGCGTGATCAAGCCTATGCCGTCGGTAAAAAAATTACTGAGTCACTCAAAGACTCACTCCCTCGCCAACAATTTGAACTCAAAATTCAAGCAGCCATTGGCGGTAAAGTCATTGCTTCCGAACGTTTATCAGCACTCCGCAAAGATGTACTCGCCAAAATGAGCGGCGGAGACTACACCCGTAAAATGAAGCTCTTGCAAAAACAAAAGAAAGGTAAAAAACGCATGCTCTCTCATGGTAAAGTGGAAATTCCAACCGAAGCCTATCTCGCAGTTTTAAAGCGCTAACTATGTCTAAGGCGATTGACATTGTACTCATTCCCGATGAACCCCTCCTCAGTCTTTCGCTGCAACTGAACGCAAGAGCATTTGCAACAGGACATGCGTCGGCGCAGCTCAATCTGCATGATCGACTCCCCCATCTTTCGCTACTCATGGGCGTCATGGCCGACGAGCACAAGAACAAAATTATCGTTGAGCTCGAAAAAATTGCCGATAGCATCTACGCGATTCCGCTTGAGTTTAAGGAATTGAGTGACTATTCGCTTAATTTTATCAATTCAAACGAGCTTCAAAAATTACACGAGACTATTGTAAAAACAATTGACCCTTTACTTACCCACAAGACTTCTCCCGAGATGTTCGCCGAAGAACCAAGCACAACGCTGGACCCGGGCATATTTACCTGGGTTGAAGAATTTCCTACTCGCTATAGTTTTGAAGCATTTTACCCCCACATTACTATTGGTCACGCACCAGACACGGCAACCATTATTCCCCCACGCTCAACTGCTGCCACACTCGCTTTGTGTCACCTCGGAAATTTTAATACCTGCCGCACAATACTGTGGTCAACCAAACTTATTAATAATTCCTTATGAAAGAAAAAACTTCTAAACGTCTTGGGGCGGTGCTCGCCGTAGTCGCCATCCTTTCCATGCTTCTACTTACCGTCCTCCCCTTATTCCAATAAACAGGCGCACTGCCTTTTGTGTCTATGCGCCTGCTGCGCCATTACCAACTTGATGTTATTTTTCTTTTCTTCGCGCTTGGTTCGCTGCTCTGGGCAACTTTGTATGCTTTGAACTATTTCAATATTGAAGCTACAAAATACGAATGGTTTATGGGCGCACCACTTATCATTTTCTACGTCGTACACCTCCTTCACATTCGTCGCAACATTCGCGCGGCAGATCGCAGACAAGTTACTCCGAAATCGCTCGTCTACTGGATCGCACTCGGCTGCATTCTGTTCGCCAGCTATGATACACCGCTTCCAGCCGGTAAATTCTGGTCAATTAATCTATTATTTGTTATTTTTACCCTCCTCTTGGCCGATTCGTATTGGGACTTTAAAAGACTCAATCTCGATACTGTCTTGAATCGTCAAGCCTGATACTACTCTATGAAAAAATGGATTACCCTTCCCCCACCACCGCCTGAATTTATTGCCGAGCACCCTGAACTTCCAGCAATTATTACCCGATTGCTCTGGAATCGTAATTTACGCACGCAGGAAAAAATCGATGAATTTCTCAACCCTGATTACGTGGGAGATATTCATGACCCCTTTCTTTTCAACGACATGGAAAAAGCCGTGGCGCTTATTTTTGATTGCATTAAGAATAATAAAAAAATTACCGTGCACGGCGACTACGATGCGGACGGTGTATGCGCTGCAGTTGTCCTTATTTCTACTTTAAAAAAATTAGGAGCACAAGACACGGGTATTTTTCTTCCTCATCGCGAGACCGATGGGTACGGGCTCAATAGCCGTACGGTTAAACTCCTTAAAGATACCGGTACCGAGCTGATTATTACTTGTGATTGCGGCATCAGTAATACTGTTGAAATCACCGAAGCAAAAGCCCTTGGCCTGCAAACGATTATTACCGATCATCACGCCATGCCAGCAGTATTTCCTCCTGCCGACGCAATTATTCACCCTCTCGTTCCTGGTGAGCGCTACCCGGACAAAACACTGGCGGGCGGCGGTGTCGCCTTTAAATTAGCACAAGCCCTTCTGAAGCGGCATCATGAGACTCATGAATTTTTGCCAGGCGGCGAAACGCATGAAGGATTTGAAAAATGGCTCCTTGATATGGTGTCCATTTCAACTGTTGGCGACATGGTCCCACTGGTAGGCGAATCACGCGCCCTGGTCCGCTACGGACTTACGGTGCTTAATAAAACTCGTAATATTGGCCTGCAGAAACTGCTTATTAGTTCCGGAGCGTGTGACGAAAATGGTAAACCAAAACGTGGCGCATACGACACCCACACTATTGGTTTTCAAATCGCTCCACGCATCAATGCTGCAGGACGCATGGATCATGCCAATGTTGCCTTCATGCTTCTCATGGCAGAAAGCGAAAAGGAGGCCGAGGACTTGGCTTTCCAGCTCAGCGCAAACAATGCTGATCGCCAAAAAATGACAGAGCAACTTGTTGCTGAAGCGCGCGCTCAAATCAAGGAAACACAGCAGGAAAATAACCCTATCCTTTTTGTCCTTGGTGAAGGTTGGCCAACCGGCATCTTAGGTTTAATTGCGAGTCGCATTAAAGACGAATACTACCGCCCCATCTTGGCTATGGGACTTAACCACGATCAAATTACCGGGTCTGGCCGAAGCGTTAAGGAACTCAACCTGATCGAAGCGCTCAAAACCATGCCTGAATTTTTTTATAAATTTGGCGGACACCCGCAGGCCTGCGGCTTCTCGCTAAAAAACAAAGATGTCTTAGCAGATTTCAAAACTACGTTACTCGGTAAAGTCACCGACCTCCTCAAAGGTATTGAGCTTTCCCCTCAAATCATTGTCGATGCGGAAGTTGATCTTGCTGAAATTAATTGGAATCTTTACGACCTCTTGCAGCAATTTCAACCGTTTGGCCAAGCCAACGAAGAGCCTAAATACGCTGCCTACGGCCTCACCGTGGCCGCTGTTGACGCCTTAGGGCAAGACGGTAAGCACTTACGTGTTACCCTTAAGCATAACTCACAGGTAGCTAAAAAAACAATTGGCTTTGGACTCGGCGACCCCGGGCGACACCCCGAAAATTGGAAAGAAAATCTGAAACCTGGTGATAAAATCGATATGGTCTTTACCATTGGTGTTAATGAATGGAATGGTACACGAGAACTCCAGATGATTATTGAAGATATTAAACACTCAACGCCATAAAATAAAATCACCTCGCCGAGTGCGAGGTGATTTTTTATCTGAAATTTAACGTGACGTGTAACTGAATGTTGTCAGGTCAGACCATTGTCCGGCGCGATTAGCATCAACATCAATGGCGCGGATCTGGAAACGGTAGTTTCCATCTTGTGGCAAGGTGACGAGGAGTGAAGTAGATGTATCTGCAGTACGGTAGGCTTTAACATACTTCCAGCCAGTTGTGGTGCCGCACGAATTGCACTCCAGAATTATTTCGTAGTGATAAAAATTACCAGCAGAACTCCAGGACAAGCTTACTTTTTTGCCTTCTCCGATTACTTCAGAGCCAGTGAGTGGTCCGGTAACTCTAGGAGCGGCAATTTGGGTATTTGTAGCTGTGGAAAATGAGAAATTAGTGTACGCTGACCAGGCAGTACGGTTACCATACTGATCAACCGCCTGGACGCGGACGCGATATTGTCCGTCGCTTGGAGCGGTCATTACCACCCAAGTAGCGTCATCAGTCGTTGCTTGATAATCCGTTTTGCCCCAGGCTGAACTTGTACAATCTTTACAATCAACTTGAACAACGTAACTGACTGCCGAACGTACCGCATTCCACATTACACCAAAGGTACGCGGACTATTCGTCAGGGTTTGGCCGGTAGCTGGGGAAGTAATCGCTGGGACATCTATGGAAATAGTGCTGAAACGAAAATTGACATACTCGGACCATGGTCCTGCTGCACCTGCCCCATCAACTGAACGCATGCGAATACGGTATTCAGAATCAATAGCTAGAGCCGGGAGATCAAACGAGCTAGCAGTACCAACAGAATTATTAATAGTATTACTACTTACTTCTTTCCAACCGTTACCACTACATGACTCACACTCAAGACTGAGGATATAGTTACTTGCTCCAGCCACTTTCCACCATGTAGCATGGATAACACGAGGGAAATACCCAAGGACAGCACCAGCAGTTGGCCCAGTAATGACCGGAGGAACGATGGAGCTGGTAGCTACGTTTCGATTAAAACGGAACGTGATTTTTTCAGATAGAGAACCAGAAATGCCATTCTGATCAAAAGCACGTACTGAAACCGTGTACGTTTTGTCTTCAGGTAACGTAATTACCTGACTCGTTTGAGTTGTTGAATAGGTTGTGTAAGCATTCCAACCAGCAGTCATTCCACAAGAATCACAATCAACGGCAACTTCGTATTTAGAAGCACCCGATACTGTTCCCCACCCTACTGTTACGGTACGAGGACTCAACGTAAATACCTGATTCTGTGTTGGGCTTGTTAGCACAGGCTTAGCAACGCTACCACTCATGATCGGCGCAACGCTAGAATTTGTATACGTAAAATAAACCGGGAACGAGCGCGGAGTCGTAGCAGTTCCTTGAACGGCCTGCACGGTTACGTTGTAATATTGTTTACCACTTGGCAAACCACTGAGCGGAAGAAGATATTTTTGGGTCGCACCTGTAAATTCATAACGATGTGTTTCCCAAGCAGCGTCACAGGAAGTACAATTTAAAACTAACATGTACTTTTCAGCACCGAGCACGCCTTTCCAACTAATACTTAGATTAGTTTCTAAACTGGTGAGGTCAGTATCGTTTTTTGGAGAAGTAATTGTTGGTGTACCGCTTAAATCAGGAATAGTGGTACGCTTAATACTCAAAACACGAATTTTAAAATATGTTTTAGAATGGGTATCGTAGACAGCAAAAATTGCATCCTTACTTACTGGCACACCAGTACGTACGTAGGTAACTCCTTTTTTGTTTGCGGCAACAGTCTTGTTAAGAGGTGCAGCGGCACTTACTTTGGTAAGGCGATATAAACCACCCTGACCCAAAGCATTCGCTAGGAGATATGGGGTGGTACCTCGTACACCAAGATATATGTCACCCTGCTCCGCTCCAAGAACTTGTGCTCCTCCTGGATTAGTAAAAAGATCCAAACCAGCTGAGGTAAGATTTTTAGTGTCAGAAGCAAGTGTGATTTGTGGCACAATGATACTACCAGCTGCATTATAGACGCGTAAGGTAGTTTCGAAATGCGTGCGGGTGGCGGCAGCTGCCGGTTGGCCCGACAAGGTGAAACACCCAACAACCAGTAAAAAGGCTGCTAGAAGGGTTTTTTTAGATAAAAACACAGGTTTTGAGTTAAAAATAAACAACGCCGAATTATACTATAAAAAAGGCTTTTTGTCAAGCCCTAGGGGCACAAAAAGCCTTTAAATTTCTACTGTTTTAGCTCAGCTTCAACGTCTTTCCAGCGTTTTTTAAGTTCACGCACCAAGGCTATTTTAAGATCCGTTGCGATCTCTTTTTTAGCAGCATACTCCTCTACCGCCCGTTCTACTAAAGCATCGTACATCTCGCGGGTTGGGCCTTCCAGCTGCTTTAAACTGTCTTTTAATTGGTTAAAAAGTGGTTCGAAGTGCTGTGTTACCTTGGCACGAAGTTCTTTGCCTTTTGGCGTTACATTCAGCCAAACGAGCGCCGCCCCTAAAACTCCACCCAAAACTAAACCTTTGTTAAATTTTCCCATATTTTTCAGTTAAGAGTAAGCGATTCATCCATTTTTAAGTTCCACAACCAGCTTGAGCAGCAGCTCCGCCAGCTGTATCCGGGGTGTTTCCAAAACCAACATTCAAAGCAACACTACTCAGCACTTGGTTACATTCTGCTGGAGCGTTGTTAAACGCTGCGCAAATAGCCTGTTTAATCGCTTCAGGAGTGCGTCCAACTTGTGCTTCTACACCATTAATTACGAGCGTTGGCGATCCTTGTACTCCATACTGAGTATTAAGATCTTTATGAATTGGATAGACCGGGAATTGTCCGCTCAGCCAGTTAGCACGATTATTGTACTCATCCAAAATACCAAAATTTTTGTTGGAGGCAGCTACACAGGATTGCAATTTTGCCGTATTAACTCCCGCTGTTTTTAAACAGCTAGCAGCATTACCGGAAGCAGTGTAGCACTGCAAATAAGCTAAATATTTATTCCCCTGTTCGCTTTGGATACAATATTGAGCAGTGTTTTCGTCAACTTCTTCTTTGCCATGCATGGCATAGGAAACAAATTTAACATCGATATCCGCTTTTTTCTTTAAGAGATCCCAGGCCGGTACATAGGCCTTTTGCATTTGAAGACCATACGGACACAGCGACATAACGAAAAGCTCTACTTTCGGCCGATCTGACTTGGGGATATTAGCTGGCGGCGCACTTGGTGTTTGCGGTGTTCCCCCAGTTGCGGCTGCGGCATACGCATCTTGTACAGCCGTTCCCCCACCACCGAATTCGAACTTATCGTTTACCAGGAGCGCAAGCATTACAAAAAAACCAATCGTACAAAGTATTCCGACACCACTCACTAAACCAAGAATAAGTGCGCTCTTCGAATTAAGTCCATTAAAAAATGAACGTTGATTTTCTTCTGCCATACTCAATAGGTTAAAAAATGCTCTGCTGTAAAAGCAGCTCAAGATAATAAGTAAAAAGTGGAGTTGTTTGGTCTTGATACATACTTAATTGTACCCCACCAGGTGCATTCGTCAAGGTTTGAACTTCTTGAATCATTTTCCCCGTAAGCTGCTGAAATTGAGTCGCCTCTACTGGCTGTACCACCGCATCGGCAAGCTTTAAAAGCCTGGGTAAGTAGTAACCATTATACCCCATAATGAACAAATTAAACAGATTACGATACGGCAAACTGCCATACCAAGTTATCACCAGCTTCCGGCCAGGAAATTTTTTTTTAAAAGCTAAAATTTCTGCACCAAAACCTAAAAAAGGAGCATGAAGGTGTACGATCTGTGCTTCTTGCAAAGCATCCTCAAGACTCCGGAGCGAAATAGTTTCACTAAGACTAAATCCTTTGCCTGTCACAGCCGCCTCTGCAACGGAACGCTGGGTGGCTCGCGATGGTTTTCCGAGTTGGAGCGTAAATGGTTCTACAGTTATGCCCTGGCTTTGAGCGATTTCTGCAGAGCGAAAAGCCGATTCACGAATCGAATCAAAATAATCAAAAACAGCTGGAATAATAGTAAGCACCTGCATACTACTTATTTTTTATGCAAAAAAGAATGGACATTGGGTGAGGGAAGGTATTTCAAAAGCGCTGATTCCAGGTAGACGATGCTATTTACCATTTTTTTAAGATACCCGATCAGATTTATTTTTTGTGTTGGAGCATTGAGACTTTGGAAATATGTTTCATTATTAAGTTGTGCGACCCCTTGTCTTTTAGCAGCTCGGGCCATCAAATTAAAAGCAAGAATGCCAAGCAATTGACCTAAAAAATGTTCACTATACACTACGCGGTCACGCACAAAACCTTGCTTTTCAAATAAAGCTGCCAGTGAGGCGCGGGAAAAATAATTAATATGTCCGGCGAAACGGCGGGTTAGATTTTTTTTGAGACCAAGGTGATCGAGCAAATTCCAAATCGACAAACTATCCCCTTCGCACGGTACAAAGCAATAAAATACCCCTTGAGGTTTGAGAACACGACGTACTTCATCGAGGAGCGCGGCCGGATCGGTAACGTGCTCCACCACATCTAGAATGAGAACCCCATCAATCGACGCATCATCATAGGGTAGACGCTCTGGTTTATTAAGATCATAGATAACTCCGTCCTTAGCACGTCGAGCCCGCTCCAGAGCTTCATGACTAATATCTGATCCATGACACTCGAGTTTTGGAAACTGTTTTTTAACCGCTCTAATAAATTGACCAGCTCCGGCCCCTACTTCGAGCACGAGCGCACCGTCCGCCAGACCGGCCACCGCTTCAAATGAGCGGCGCAAACGAAAACTGGTTGGATCACTCCAAGCGGTCGTGGCAACTCCATCACCCCAAATAGATACTTCGTAATCAAACTCAGTCATATACTTTAGGTTCGTAACTCTTTATAAACGGTCATTACTTTTTCAGCATGCTCTTGCCAGGTGTATTTTTGTTCCATTTTACGGCGAGCACTGGCAATTACTTCAGCACGTGCTGCTGGCGACAAACTCAAAACTTTGGTAATTCCAGCAACCAAGGCGTCAACCGATCCGGGGGCAACTAAAAAACCATCTACATTTGGACTGATGCGGTCTCTCACACCCGGGAGATCGGTTGCGACCACTGGGCAACCGCTTGCCATCGCTTCAATAACCACCAGCGAAAATGATTCAGCTGTCGAAGGAACTGCCAAACACGCCGCTGCATTATAGTATTGCGACAAACGTTCGCGGTTGTGCAAGGCACCTACGAACAAAACTCGCTTAGTAAGACCAAGTGATTCGCTGAGGCGCTTATAGCGATCAATATAATAACCTCCGCCAATCACCAGACCAACAACCGCTTCGTCTTTTATTTCAGCCAAAGCTTTCAAAAAAATATCTAATCGTTTACCAGGAATAGGATTGCCTACAAACAAAATGATTTTTTTACTTCCCCACTGCTCCAAATCAAGCGTCGCGAGCGAAACTATCTCCGGTTTGAAAATACTGGTATTTACACCATTATGCACAATACGAACTCTGTCAGATGTTAAAAACTTGCGAAACCGTGTTTCTCGAGCGTGCCCGCCATCAACCACAATGATGCGACTAGCATGACCCAAAATAAAACGTGGAAAAATAAGATCGTATATTTTTTGCAAAAAAAGTTTAATGCGACCGCTCGGGTCGGCATCCATATGATACGTTAAGACATACTGTCGGTGGTGGACCACGCTAAAAAGCCACACCCATTCGGCGCCACCATAAAAAGGATAATGCACATGAATAACATCAAAACCTTTTAAGGCACTCACCAGCTGCGGCAAAAAACCACCATTCCCAATTTTTAAGAGAGGCTTAAGACGAATAATCCGAAAAGGATACTGCGCATCCCGGTAGATCGTATCCGGATAGTGCATCGTAAAAACTGTTACTGCATTTCCGGCCGCAACTTGCTGTTTTGCTTCGTTCATACATACCGTTCCCATCCCTCCAATATGAGGTGGAAATGTGCTGATAATGTGGGCAATTTTCATGAATAACAATTACTTTTTCTGAACATCCTTCAGCGCAGTAGCGCGAGTAAGCTCGGTAATATGCCGCTCCAGCTGATTAATTTTAATCATTAAGCGAAAAATAATAAAAAAAACGAGCGCAATCGAGCAATAAACTACTAAATCCGCGCCGCGACCGATACCGACGAGCTCAGCAAAATACGCGGTCCCATTCGGACGAATAACTACGGCCGCGGACGCGACCCAAAATAACACCCACATTATGAATGCCCGGAGCGACAACTCTTGACTACGATACCGGCCAATTACTTTGATAATCGCGAAGCTGAAAAATATAACGAGAATAATTTGAATGCTATGCATACTTATGAACGATCAAATGACCGGAATAAAAAATCAGTAATAATTTTAATTCCCCCGCCAAGCCCTTGGCCGTAGCGGTGGTAGGTTACTTCGACAGGAAATTCTTTAAAACCTAGACCTAGCTTTTTAATTTGTTGTAAAATTTCTGAATTATGTGCCATACCATCATGGGTAATAACAATTTTATGCACTGCCGCTCCGGACAAAACCCTAAAACCATTCTGACCATCGGTTAGCGTAAGCCCAATAAATACTCGATTGAGCAGTCGTGTTATTGGAAACAATACGTGCTGCTTGGTCCACGGCAACTGAGAACGCCGATCGATAAATCGCGAACCGAGCACCACATCAAGCGAATCATGTTTCAAGAGCTCAATCGCTCCAGCAATATCACCAGGGTTAAACTGACCGTCTGCGTCAAAGTGGACTACTTGGCTTGCCCCCAGTTTACGAGCATAGGCATCCCCCGTTTCAAGCGCAGCACCTTGTCCGCGATTAACAAGATGTCGAATCACTGTAGCGCCTCCTGCCAGCGCAACTGCTGCCGTACCATCCGACGAACCATCGTCAACAACTACCACATCTGTAAAGCCATGTTCAAAAAGGCCGCTTATAACGCGGCCAATTTGCTTGGATTCATTAAATGCTGGAATTACTACAAGCACCATACCTACCTACCTAACTTATCAAAATGAGTATACAAAAGCGATTGCTTATTGGCAATGGCGTACTCAATGGTTTTAGCAAGGCCTTGTTCGAGGGTAATGAGTGGAAACCAACCTAAAATATTTTTACTATAATAGAGATCCGGCACGCCCGGATGTGTCACGAACGGCAATTCTTCACCTGCCACAATTTGCGAAGCGGACTCGGTCAGTGCCACGATCTTTTTGGCGATATCCATAGTTTTAATTATAGTATCTCCACCCAAATTTACCACCTTTACGTTACTATCGGTTGTCATAAGGCCCACAAGACCATCAACCATGTCGGTTACATAACAGAGTGTTGTTACATCATTCTCACCGCCGGGCACTACCACATCTTTACCCTCAAGCGCGTTGATAATAAGATCGATCACAGGCTGCCCCTCAAATAACTTCATATAAGGCCCATAGGTCGTAAATACGCGCGCAATTTTTGCATCCAGCCCATAAACCTGATTATAGGTTGCCACACATGTTTCAGCAAAACGCTTACCCTCATCATAACAACCGCGTGGCGACAAATGATCTACCAAACCCTGATCTGTTTCTTTAAAGGTAAATTTCTCAGGCTTTGCCGAGCCGTAGACAACAGAACTGGATGTAAACACATACTTGGCGCGATACTTAACAGCGAGATCAAGCGTGTTAATCATTGCTGAGGAATTGGCAAGCAGAGACTTCATTTTTAATTTTTCAAAATCTGCCGGACTGGTCGGACAGGCTAGGTGATATATTTCCTGAACACCTTGAAATTTAATTTTGAATTTATCGAGTTCGGCAAACTGCGTTAAGTCGATCGGCTGCGTAACATCAACATTGATAAATTCAAAATCAGGATACTGCAAGAGATGATTAATATTTTCAGGGCTTGAATTGGAAAAATCATCAACACAAATAACATTAGCCTCGCGAAGGAGCTTCTCGCATAAATGCGAACCGATAAATCCTGCTCCACCGGTTACTACTACATTTTTTTTCTCAAAAATAGGGCTATCCATAGACAAAAAGTAAGGGTCTAAAACACCTAAAGCTAGGAGTAGTATACCAAATAGAGCATCCTGTGGCAATAAAGCACCAGAACTAAAAAAGCCCAGTAGTATGCTGGGCTCTGTATGTTAATACATGCTAGTACCAAGCGGTGGCAGCTGTACAGTACGCAGCAGATTTCCTCGACTATCAGTTACCGCAAATGTTCCGCCAGTAGTTTTCCAAAACAAAGAATCCAGCACACCCTGTGCAGCTGTGTCGGCCAACCAAATTTTCCATACTTCACCTTTTTTAGCTGTCGGCAGAACATCTCGCCAGTAACTTTCCGTAGAAATATCGACAATAATACGAAGATTTTTATTTTCTTTAGTCACCGCCAGAGCAACCAGATCATGATTCGCCCCTGAAATCTTACCCACTCGCAGATCGCTCAGATTATCAACAGCACCAAGCGACCAGACGCTTTTTTTAAGGGTAGCGCTATCAATTTGAGTGACCGATAACTTTTTATTAATGAGCTGCGCAACAGCAATTGTTTGTCCGCTACTACCCACATCAAAACGAACTGCCGCACCGTTTAATTGAACTGTTTTGGACACATTTGATTCACCAAGATTTTGAATTAAAATCTGAGTTGTTTTTTTACGATTGTCAAAACCGAGTAGGGCTACTTGGCGCACCCCAGCGACAGTTGGCATAAGCCTTACACTTTGAAGCGTTATATTTTTATTAGCCGCAAGAACATTTTTGGCCACCACAAAGTCTTCAAGCGGCACACCATTTTCATCAAAAATAGCAACACTATACGCAAGACCAGTTTTGGTTAACACTGCCAGATCAGTAGTCCCCGCCCCTTCATCAAAATGAGTATTAAAATCAACCACTTTTCCGGCCCCTAGTGTTCCTAAAAAAATCTTCTTACCCGTTGTTACATCCAAACTAAAAAGTTGGCTTCCCGAAAGATAAAAAAACTTTCTTAAAACAGCCGGTGGTGGCAGAACTTCGTTTTGAGATAGTGGAGCATTGAGTGTGGTCGTTACCGGCACGGACGTCATGACGGTAACGAGTGGTGAAGCGGGAATATCAATACTTGCCATCTGAATTGCCCGACCAATATTTAAACGCCCATATCCTAATTTTCCAACAAGCCCGGGATTATCTACATCAACTGCATCGGCAGTAGAGAGTAAGTTATTAATAAT
Organism: uncultured Gammaproteobacteria bacterium; assembly: GCA_964510495.1. GTDB lineage: Bacteria > Patescibacteriota > Patescibacteriia > Magasanikbacterales > GWA2-37-8 > CAZECR01. The sequence continues at coordinate 16,566 of CAZECR010000004.1, read as the reverse complement.
TTGCGGGGCGGTCCAGTCAGGGCGAATAGATTTTATAAGCGCAGCAGCACCGGAAACTAATGGGGCTGAAAAAGAGGTACCGTTAAAACTGCCGCCAAAAGTTTTTGTGAAACCTGACTCAGGAGCATATCGTTCAGTACTAAAAATATTTTCACCGGGCGCAACCAAATCAACACAACTACCGAAGTTCGCAAACCGACTTAATTCATTACCAGTATTTACGGAAGTCACGCCCAAGATCCAATTAGTAGTATCGCCCCGGTCAAAACAAGCCGGGTATTCTGGATACGTATCAAGATTACCCTTACCGCTGACACGATTATTTCCAGCAGCCGCTACTACCACGATACCATGTTCATAGGCTCGAAAAAAACTCTGTTTGAGCGCCCCATCATCAATATCACCAACAAAACTCATATTCAAAATTTGCGCTCCGTTATCAATAGCATAATTGATTGCGTTAATTACACCGCCGGTAGTACCGCTACCTGAATTGCTAATAGCCCGAAGCGGCATTAAAGATACCTGCCAATTAAGCCCAGTGCCATCAAGTCCATTTTCACCTACAGCGCCGATAAGTCCAGCCACCAAGCTACCGTGGTTTGCCGCATCAATTGTACCGTTCGAAATATCAACTGGTGTCTGAGTGTTATTATTATTTTCAACAAAATTCCAGCCATGCACATCGTCAATATAGCCATTGCGATCATCATCAATACCGTTCCCGGCAATTTCGCGAGGATTAGTCCAGGTATTTGCCTGCAAATCTTCGTGAGCAGTATCAAAACCAGTGTCGATGACTGCCACTATCACCGCTCGTGAACCCACCGTTGTCTCCCAAGCCGCCGGCGCATTTATTTGGCTAAATATTGTTTGCTGCTCAAAATAACGGGGGTCAGTACTCGTTCGAGCAAAACTGGGAACAGGAATAAACAAAAAAACTGCGAGCAGGAGCAGCATTGCTTTTTTAGCTGAAATATGGTAGAATTCGACCATAGAAGTGATTATTTTGGTCAGGTAAGTATAGCAGTCAAACCATCCTTCTGTCTAATACCATCTATGTATCGCGTAAAACAAATCATTCTTATTGCGGGCGACCTCGCGCTCTTGTACCTAAGCCTGATACTCGCGCTCGTGATTCGTTATCAAGAAGTGCCAACCCAAGAACTTCGGGCACTCTTATCACCGATGAATTTGCTGTTTGCCGTTGCGCCCATTATTCTGTTTATTGGCGGGGCTTATGATCTGGTAAAAATAAAAAATACTTGGAATTTTTATAAAAAAATCCTCTTTTCCGCAGGTGCGTGGCTCATTCTCGGAGCGCTCTACTTTTACCTTAACCCTGATTTAAAAATTGCCCCAAAAACAATCCTCCTACTTAATACATTACTGGGTTTTAGTTTAATCGCCCTCTGGCGCTATCTCCACAGTCGCTACACTACTCAGTTTATCAAAAAAACAAATGTTCTTTTTCTTGGCAATACTCCTGAGACACAGGAGTTGATTGCGGTACTTGAAAAACAACCCGAGCGTGGCTATCTGCCGGTAGGTGTATTTAATCCAGGCGACGCTGCGCTGCATCCGAGCTTAGAAAAATATACACTCAAAAACAGCCAAGACTTTGCAACCAAAATCATTGAAGCCCGCGTGGAACTTATCATCATAGCACCAGGTATATCCAAAGAGGACGCCCTCCTCAGCACTATTTACAAAAATCTTTTTAACCAAATCGAATTGATGAATCTCGCCGAATTCTATGAGACCATCATGCAACGCATTCCACCATTCACTTTTTCTGAATCATGGTTTTTGACTAACCTTAGGGAACAACAGAAAAAAACCTATGATCGTTTTCGTATTTTAACGGATTATTTTACTGCCGCTCTTTTAGGAATACTCGGCATTATTACTTTTCCAATTATTGCTTTTTTAATAAAAACAACTTCACGGGGACCAATTTTTTTTAAACAAGAACGCACCGGCCAGCGTGGTAAAAGTTTTCGAATGTACAAATATCGGACTATGAAAGTGCTCGGGTCTAACGGCAGCGCTGAAATAGCGGGCGCCGAGTATGCCGCCGAAAACGACAAACGCATTACCCCTATTGGTAAAATTTTACGCAAAATGAGACTCGATGAACTACCTCAAGTTATCAATATTTTGCGCGGCGAGATGTCATTCATTGGTCCTCGGCCCGAACGCCCAGAATTCGTTGCGCAGCTCATTGCCGCCATGCCCTTTTATAATCTGCGCCATTTGGTTAAACCAGGACTCACAGGCTGGGCACAGATCCACAGAGGCTACTACGGAACAATTGACGAGAACCTGCAAAAACTTGAATATGATCTCTACTATATAAAAAATCGCGGGCCGCTTGTTGATCTCGCGATAACACTTCGAACCATCAATATTGTTCTAAGGATGAAAGGACGGTAAAAATTCTTAAAAACGACTAAGGGCAGACAGCGCCTTGACAACTGCATACTTTAAAGTCTACTATACTAATAGACAAATAACTTCTCTTATGAAACTAACGACTAAAAGCGAGTATTCTCTCTTGGCACTCATCTACCTTGCTCGTGAGGAACGAGATAGTTTTGTAAAAATTGAAACAATCTGCAAAGAACATACAATATCTAAGAAATATTTAGAACAGCTTCTGACACTGCTTATCAGACGCGGTTTTATTATTGCCAAACGCGGCGCGCACGGCGGCTATGCACTTGCGAAACCAGCAGACAAAATTACCGTTGCGAGTATTATCAGGCTCATGGATGGCGCGCTTGCTCCTACCGAATCCGTGAGTACGTTTTTCTTTGCTCACACCCCACTTGAAAAGGAGAAAAAAATTTTAAAAGTAATGAAGAGTATTCGAGATGATATCGCACGACGTTTAGAAAAACTCACGCTTGCCGACTTAATCTAATCGCATGCACACCCCCTTTCTGCGTATCTGTATCATTGGCAGTGGACTCAGCGGCAGCCTACTGGCTCATTTTCTTCAGCTTAATTTAAAAAAACCTTCCAAAATTATTATTTTTGAAAGAGAACCTCGACAATTATTCCGAGGGATAGCCTATTCGAGCGACCTACCTTACGAACCATTGAATGTCCCGGCCGGTAAAATGAGTCTTTATCCGGAAAAACCTATGGATTTTCATGATTGGCTTCAAAAAAATAACCGGCCGGCCGAAGCGCATTCTTTCGTTTCGAGACGTTGGTTTGGCGACTACTTGGTAGACCGAATAACAAAAACACCCGTGAACCCGGCTGTCCATCTTGAGACTATAACCGGGACTGTTGTTGACATTAAAAAGGCAGCTGCAGCCTATGAGCTTAGTTTACAAGAAGGAGGCACCTATCCAGCAGATATCGTAGTACTTGCCACCGGCCACGAACCGTCAGCTGACATTTTAAAAAATTGGAGCGGAATAACCACCGGTCATTACCACCCCAACCCGTGGAAACATGGCCTCTTTAAGTCTCTTAAGACTACAGACAAGATACTTTTCATCGGATCAGGGCTTACGATGATTGATATCGTATCGAGTCTAAAAAAGGCCGGACACACGGGGCAGCTGTATGCCGTATCAAGAAATGGAACATTGCCAGAAATTCACGCTCCAACCCAAGCGTATGCTTTGAGTTGCGAAATGCGGCATAAAAATTTAGACGAGCTGATCGAGCTCGTACCCAAAGAACTTGCTCGGGCTGCCAAACAAGGTGCAACGTGGCATAGCGTCGTTGACGCGCTTCGACCTCACACCAACATACTCTGGCAAAATTTAAACATACACGATAAAAGAAAATTTTTACAAACATATCGCTCCGTCTGGGAAAAACATCGACACCGCATGCCGATAGAATCAGGAAATATTATCCGAGAACTGCAAAAGACTGGACAGCTCAAGCTCCTCAAGGGCGAGATCGCCTTCATAGCAAATACTCACGCCCAAGAACTTGGCATAAAAATTGAAAACGGCAAAAAAATAACAGACCTTAGTGTAAACACAATACTTAACTGCACAGGGCCATCAACAGCCGCGCATTCGACCAACCTACTTCTTAAACAGTTGTTTAAGAATGGAGATATGGTAATTGACGAATGCGAGATCGGAATACTCACCGGGACTAACGGAGAAATACTAAAAAACGATGGGAAAGTACTTGAAAATTGTTTTGCGCTTGGCCCGCTACGGCGCGGAACTGAATGGGAAACGACAGCGCTTCATGAAATTAGAGAGCAGGCGCTCGCTTTAACTCACCTTATTTCAAATTATGCTGTGCGAACAACTTAATCCTGGTGCTTGCCGCACATATCTTGTGGGAGACGAAAAATCTCGTGAAGTCATGCTCGTCGACCCACATTTGGATTACCTCGATACGTACCTAGAACTTATTACTAAGCGTCGCCTACACGTAACACATGTTATTGATACGCACACCCATGCCGATCATCTTTCTGGCGCTTTCCTTTTAAGCCAAAAAACCGGTTGCGAATATCTGATGCATCGCGCCTCACCCGTAAAGACTATATCAACCCCGGTCAATGATGGCGAAAAAATTACCATTGGCGATCAGTCTGTTACCTTTCTGCACACCCCAGGTCACAGTACAGATTCCATAAGTATTTTATTACCAAATAGCATTTTAACAGGAGACACGCTATTTTTAGACGATGGCGGTGCTGGCCGCGATGACATCTTTAGTGGCAATCCGGACGAACACTGGGAAAGCCTACAACGCCTGGGGAGCCTTGATGAAAATTTAATTGTCTTACCAGCCCACGAATATCGAGGAAGAATGCCTTCGAGTCTCAAAGTACAAAAGGTAACTAATCCACACCTCAACTACACCAGTAAAAAAACATACTTTGATTTTTCGATGAGTTTACCACGGAGTACTCCAGAGTGGATGCGACCCATAGTCGAAACAAATATTGAAGGAGCCACTGCTGCAAGCATGTCTGCCCCTGCAGCCGTTAACCCTTGTGAAGTCTACACGGAAAATGAAACTGATTTTTTACTTCCTGCTCAAATGTTTATATCCCCTAAGGATTTTAGACAACTGCAAAGCACTAAGACCGCTTTAACCATAGTAGATGTTCGCGAACAAAATGAACAAGAAGGAATTCTCGGCAGATTGGCCGGTAGTATTAATGTACCACTCAGCACCTTGCAGCAACGGTTCACTGAATTGGCGTCATTTCGTGAAAAGCTTATTATTATAATTTGCCAAAACCAGCAACGCTCCAAACTTGCCGCAAAAATACTCCTCGAAAAAGGATTTACTGATTTAAAAGTTCTTGAAGGCGGATTGCAAATTTTACAAACAGAGAACTCGGGGCTCTACGGCGCAGAGCCTGAAAATAATCGCATCAATATATATCTTGATCATGCAGCCACAACGTACCTCGATCCCGCAGTCAAGCAAGCCATGGAACCGTGGTGGGAAAACATGTATGGCAACCCTTCGAGCCTCCACAGACACGGAAGAATTGCTTCACATGCCCTCCATACTGCACGCCAGAATGTCGCAGAGCTCATCGACGCACAACCTTCTGAAATTATTTTTACGGCTGGTGGTACTGAAAGTATAAATTTAGCAATTTTTGGCATTATTCGACCTGCTCTTACGACGGGTGCTTGCCATATCATAACCACTACCATTGAACATAGCGCCGTACTTATGAGCTGTGAGGCTCTAGAAAAACAAGGATGCAGCGTAACGTACCTCCCTGTTGATAGGTATGGAAAAATTAGAGCGATCGATATTCTGGAAGCGATTCGTCCTGACACCGCACTTATATCAGTAATGTATGCCAATAATGAAATTGGAACTATTGAACCCATTGAAGAAATCGGGAATGCGCTCAAGGTCGTTAATCAGAAGCGTAATGAGAAAAGATTACCACCGGTTATTTTTCATACCGATGCCTGCCAAGCTGCGGGGGCCCTTAACGTGAGTGTCAAAAAATTAAACGTCGACCTGATGACGCTGAACGGGAGTAAAATATATGGACCAAAGCAAACCGGAATTTTGTACTGCCGCTCGGGGATCAATCTCGAACCAATAATGTATGGCGGAGGCCAAGAGCGCGCCCTGCGCAGCGGGACCGAAAATATACCTGGAATTGTGGGCTTTGCTACCGCTCTTTCCTTGGCTGTTCAAAATCGTGACGAAGAAAATAAGCGACTACAAAAACTTCGAGACTACGTCTTTGAACAAATCCGCCTCGAAATCCCAGGTGCCGTGGTTAATGGCCCCCGTGATACCATGGAAGAAGTACAACGTCTTCCTAACAATATTAATATTTCTTTTAAAGGTATTAATGGAGAAAAACTTCTTGCTTATCTTGATGAACACGGTATTTATGCATCAACTGGTAGCGCCTGTTCTGCCAAGTCGCACGGAGTGTCACATGTCTTAAGCGCAATTAATTGCCCCAGCGAAAACATTGCTGGCAGCTTGCGATTAACATTGGGTAAAAAAAATACTCTCAATGACATGGACTACCTACTCAAAATACTTAAAGAAGGTATCATTCTGCAACAAAAAATATAGGTCTTTTTAATTAAAAATAGTACCTACAAAAAGGACTCCGTTGACGGAGTCCTTTTTGTAGGTACATTCTTATTTCTTTAAACCTGCTCGCACCAACCCCACAAACAGAGGGTGTGGATGCAGTGGTCGCGACTTAAACTCCGGATGAAACTGCGTACCGACAAAATACGGATGATTTTTAAGTTCAATAATTTCAACCAAATCAGATTCTGGATTAATACCTACAAACTCCATACCGGCGGCCTGCATAGCTTCGCGGTACGCATTATTGAATTCATACCGATGACGATGGCGTTCGCTGACTATTTCTGCCCCGTAGAGCTTTCGAGCACGGCTACCGGCCTTGAGGGCACAATCATAGGCTCCAAGACGCATTGTGCCTCCGTAGCGCGCCTCACGAACATTCTTGGCCTGATTAGGATTGATGTGGATTACAGGGTCGTTTGTTGCCGCATGCACCTCCACGGTGTGAGCGCTTTTTTTACCCAGCACATTGCGTACGAATTCAATACTTGCGAGCTGCATACCATAACACAAACCTAAATAGGGCAAGTTATTTTCTCGCGCATACCGAATTGCGGAAATGATTCCTTCAATACCACGTGTGCCAAATCCTCCCGGCACCAAAAGGGCATCAAAATTTTTCAGCTCATTAATACTGCTTGAATTTTTTTCATATGTCTCGGCATCAATCCAGGTCATTTCAGGCTTAACTCCTTCGCTCCATGAAGCATGCTTCACCGCTTCAATAACTGAAATATACGAATCAGACAACGTGTAGTCCCCTGTTCCAAAATATTTTCCGACTACCGCAATTTTAAGAGGTTTGGTGGCGGCATGCATTTTCTTTACAAACGAATTCCATTCACTACTGCGGTCTTGTTTAAATTTGAGACGCAATTTTTTACCAACCAAGGTACTTAAGTGCTGACGCTCCAAAACATCCGGTACATCATAGATACTCGCCACATCAGGAGCCGAAATAATTTCTTCTTCACTCCGGAGGCCACAGAAAATAGCTAATTTTTCTTTACGCGGCTTATCAAGTTCTTCACGGCCACGAGCGAGAATTATATCCGCTTGTATACCACTACTGTTAAGTGTTCGAGCAGCGTACTGGGTTGGCTTGGTTTTCATTTCTCCCAAATGTCCTGGTACGGGCAAATAACTGACCAGAACAAACAAAACATCATCAGGATTTTTTAATTTCATCATGCGCCCGGCTTCGAGGAACAAAATATTCTGATATTCTCCGACCGTTCCACCGATTTCAATAATCATGACATCTGCTTTGCATTTCTTGGCAGCGGTTTGAATTCGGTCTACAACCTCCATTGGGATGTGCGGTACCACCTCGACACATTTACCTTTATAGAACATGCTGCGTTCCTTTTCGATCACACTCTGGTAGACGCGGCCCGTGGTCATGTAATTGACCGACATAATATTGGTATCCAAAAAGCGTTCATAGTTACCGAGGTCCTGATCGGTTTCGTCCGCATCTTCAGTTACAAACACTTCACCATGTTCAGTAGGATTCATGGTACCAGCGTCTACATTAATATATGGATCAATCTTAATCGCCGAAACATTGAGGCCACGATTTTTTAAAATACGACCAATTGAAGCAGCCGCAACTCCTTTACCTACACCACTCAGAACACCGCCCACCACAAAAATATACTTTGTCCTAGCCATAGTAAAAAAATTAAAAAATCATAAAAAAAGAGCAAGGAACAACTTCTGGTTAGTTAGTTCCTTGCTTAGCGCTTTCGATAGTGACGATAACTCTAATACCAGCTTCGAGACCGTGTTTTAATTTTACCTTAACAGAGTGTTCGCCCACTGTTTTAAGTGGTTCGGTGATAATATTTGCCTTGGTGAGCTTAAAACCTTGCGCATTCAATAGTTCAGCGATTTTAGCAGGGGTAAGAGCGGCGTACAGAAGATCGTGTTCGTTGGCTTTAGCCTTTACTGTGAGCTCAAAGCCTTCAAGTTCTTCGGCAACATGCTGGGCTTGTTGAAGTTCGCTTTCAGCGTTCCCAGCGGCTTTTTTCTTGCGGCTAACCACTTGGTCAACACCTTGGCTGGATGCTTGTACTGCCAGGTGGGCTGGGAACAAAAAATTCCGAGCATACCCATCGGTGACATCTTTAATATCATCCATTTTACCGAGTCCCTTAACGTTATCGAGAAGAATGACTTTCATAACAAAAACAGGCTATTTCTTGCTTAATTCCTGAGATTAGTATAGTATACCCGCGTTAAAAAGACAAGCTTGTATACCTATGGCTAAAAAAATCTCAACCGAAGCGGCTCCTGAATCTACTACCAACCTTAAATCCGGTATCGTCTCCATCATCGGACGCTCAAATGCTGGTAAATCGACTCTGATTAATACGTTGGTAGGCACCAAGATTTCCGCTGTTACCGATAAACCTCAAACTACCCGTAATAATATTCACGGTGTTTTAAACGGTGCCGAAGGACAGATTGTGTTTGTCGACACTCCCGGTGTTTTTAAAGAACGTCATACGATTCTTTCAAGCAAACTCACCAAAACCGTTCACGAAGCAGTTAAAGATATCGACGTCGTACTCTATGTTGCCGATCCGACCAAAACGATTGGCCCTGAAGAACGCTCCATCTTAAGCCTGATTCGTCATCTCCAGATTCCAAAACTAATGGTCATCAATAAATCAGATTTACCAGCTACTGAAAAAAAATACCTCGAAGAATACCAGGCGCTCGAAGGTGAATTTGATGGCGCCTATGAACTTTCAGCGCTCATGAACCGCCACATCCAGCCGCTCGTTAAACGTGTTTTTGAACTTCTGCCAGTTGGCGAACCGCTCTATCCACCGGACCAGCTTACGAACGTGGATAAAAACTTCTGGATCTCTGAAATTATTCGTGAAAAAATCTTTTTAGCACTGCGTAAAGAAATCCCCTACTCTACCCATGTCGAAATTGATACCATCGAAGAAAAACCAGATATCATGGTCATTAAAGCCAACGTCTTCACCTACAACAAAAAATATAAAGGCATGATTGTTGGTGCAGGAGGACGCGCGATCAAAGAAATTGGTATTGCAGCTCGCAAAGAACTGGAACAAGCGATTAATAAAAAAGTCTTTCTCGAACTCGAAGTAGAATACGATAAACGCTGGGAAGAAAGAATTTAAAAATTACATTAAAAAACCACCGAATAACGGTGGTTTTTTGTTGTACGATTATTTTTTCTTGAGGAGTTCAAGCGCCTTATCAAGCGGCTTATCAACGCCAACTTTGTCATTGGCAAAATCTTCTTTTACTTCGACATCCGGCGTAATACCTTCTTTGGTAATATTTTTACCATTTGGGGTAAACCATTCCGCGACCGTTAATTTGAGCGCAGATCCATCAGGGAAATTTTCGTAATCCTGAACCGATCCTTTGCCAAATGATTTTTCACCGACCAATGTGGCAACTTTATGATCTTGCAGAGCGCCGGCAACGATTTCAGAAGCGGAAGCTGAACCTTTGTTGATAAGAACGATTGTTTTAAGCCCGGCCAATCGATGACTACCTTCGGTGGTATGAGTATTACTTGCACCGTTGTATCCTTTTTCGCTAACAATCACACCGTCTTTTATCCATTCGCTCGCCATGGCAATAGCCGAATCAAGATAGCCACCTGGATTATTGCGCAGGTCGAGGACCAAACCATTCGCTTTATTTTTCTTTACTTGATCAATCGCAGCGTAAAACTTATCAACCGTAGTGTCATTAAATTGCAAGACTTGAATATAAGCAATATTACCCGGTTTCATTTTAAGCGTTACTGACGGTACCACGATTTTTTGACGAATAATAGTAATGTCTTTTGCCTTTGTTGTTCCATCGCGCAAAATATTAAGAACCACTGGCGTGCCTGCTTTACCACGAATCTTGGTGACAGCAGTACCCGCATCCATGTCGACAGTTGACTCCTTGTTGATCAATAAAATTTTATCCCCCGGTAAAAGACCGGCCTTTTCCGCGGGCGTACCTGGAATAGGGGAAATAATCATGAGCTGGCTATTTTTAACTCCGATTTCTGCTCCAATGCCTTCAAGTGCTCCGGCTAAATCATTGGTGAACTCTGTAGCTTGCTGTGGAGGCAAGAAAAGTGAATAAGGATCGTTGAGCGAAGCCACAAGTCCTTGCGTAGCGCCCGTTAACAAATCTTTATCTGACACCGGCTGTTTAACATATTTGGCTTTGATCTCATTCCACACTCTCCAAAATTGCTGCAAGTCAACACCGTCGATGGGCGCACTTGGATCTTTGATAATAACCCCGTCAGTGGTAACGATACTCTCGGCGTTCGTAACGTATTTTTTAAAATAGACGTTGCGCCCTGCTAAAAAGCCGAGTCCAAAAGTAAGAATAAAAAAGATAACAGCTAAGTACGTACTAAAGTACTTCCCCGCCTTAGTACGAATAGGTGAGATATTCTGGTCCATAGATAATAACATTTAAATCTCAAAAAATTAATTTTCTTTCATGACGGTAATATCGGCCCCGGCTGCATTCAAAACAGCATACAAATTTTCATACCCTCGATCAATCATGGCCGTATTGCGCAAAATGGATTTTCCTTTGGCAGCTAGCATACAGATAAGCACGTTGACAGCAGGACGTAAGGCTGGAGGACAGATCACTTCATTCGGCGTAAGCGCGCCTGGCCCTTCGACCCACAACCGATGCGGATCAAGGAGCGTAATCTTGGCTCCAAGCTTCTGGAGCTCAAGACTATACACCGCCCTATTTTCATAGGCCCAGTCATGTACAAGTGTACGGCCTTTAGCTTGAGTTAGGATCGGAACAAAGAGCGGCAAGTTATCGATATTAAGGCCAGGGAAAGGACGGCCATAAATTTTATCAGGCAAAGCTTTGAGTACGCCCGGCTCAGTCGTGATGTCAACAATATCAAAATAACCATTCTTAGATTTTCTTTGATTGTGCACGATAAACTTCTGGCCCATAATTTCAAGTTTGCAGAGTTCGAGCTCGAGAAAGGCTAGCGGACAATTTTTAACTGTTACTTTGGAATGCGTCGTGATGGCAGCTGACAAAAAGGTCATGGCAACAATCGGATCGGGCATGATCGGATAATTCTTCACCGCCTTGAGGGAACTTACCCCTTTGATAGTGAGCGTTGTAGAGCCTACACCGCTAATTTTTGCTCCAGCTTTAATTAAAAAATAACAGAGGTCTTGTACCATGTAGTTGGCCGAGGCCATGGTAATCGTCGTAACTCCCGGAGCCAAGACTGCAGCCATAATGGCATTTTCAGTAGCCGCGTCACCTGATTCGTACATAACGATATGCGCTGCTGCAAGTGCGTGCTCGCGCTTAACTTCGTAATACTGATCACGCGAGACAACAGAAATACCTAATTTTTTAAGTGCATACCAGTGCGGACGAACCGTGCGCTCCCCGAGTCGGCACCCACCGGATTTATATAATTTATATGATGTTTCGCGGGCAGCAAGGGCACCACACAAAAGAAGCGAAGCACGGACCTTGGCACAAAGTTTGCGATCAATCTTTTCGAGAGTTAAATCTTTCGTAGCATCAACCACGATCGTGTGTGCATCAGGGCGAGCAATGATTACCCCGATGCTGTTCAAAAGTTCCACCATGCGATCAACCTCCTGAATCTGGGGCATATCGACCAGCGTTGTCTTACCGCGGATCATAAGCGCGGCACACAAAATGGCAATTGCCGAATTTTTGTTCGATTGATTCATGATTTCGCCGTGTAATTTTTTACCACCTTGAATAACTAAATATGACATACTATTTTGACTGAAAATGCTTTTTAGCTTATGATTAACTATACCTTTTATACCTCATAAAGTCAAAGTCAGAGAGACGTTGTATGGAATACCCCGGAAGCACACTTACCAAGCGTCGGCGTCAACTCTTATTGGCGCTTTTTTTGGCTAGCTTTCTCATAATTACCCCTCTTCTTGTACTCTACACCGTGGGGTACCGTTACGACTGGCAAAGTGGTCTTATCAAAGAAATTGGCGCAATCAGCGTCGATGTCTTACCGAACGATGCTTCGGTTTTTTTGAACGATCAAAAAATTGATGAAAAAATCCCCGTCCGACTTAAAAATATCGCTCCTAACTCTTATCACATTCGCATTACCAAACCAGGTTACTATGATTGGAGCCGTGATATTACCGTTAAGAGTAAACAAACTGTCTATATTAAAGATGTCACACTTATTAAAAAAGCAACACCCACGCTACTTATTTCAGAGGCCGAACGACTTATCTCAGTAAGTACTGACGGAAAATATTTTATCTACAGTAAACCAGATGCCGCGCTCGTACTTCGTGACACTGCTTCCAAAGCAGATACTAAACTCACCGGAGTTACTGCTAGCAGCAGCACAAGTATTAGTTGGTCAAAAAATAATACTTTTTTTACCGTAGCCAATGAAGCACTACCTTACACGACGCTCACTATTTTTAAAACTACGAACCCTCAAAAAAATTGGAATGTGGGCAGCGCCGAAACAAACACCGTTCAAAAATACATGTGGGATTCTGAAAACGACCACACCCTTTACTTCAGCACTCCCTCAGCCATTATTTCTGCGGACGCTGCTCTTGAAACCACTACCCTCCTTACAACAAAAAGCACTATGGACTGGTACTTTAATGGCGGACAACTCTGGACGCTTGCACTCAGTACCAGCACGGATCAATTAACTATTAATCGAGATACACTTGGGTTTACGAATGCTTTTACCACGATCCCGAGCGCAACACTCGCCGAAGTTGGTACGACAAGCCTCCGCATTCGTCACATTCAAAATAACACTGTTCTGCTGGTGGCGGACGACGATAGCGCGATGATTTTAGCAAATGACCAAACCTCATTTGTACTGCACACAACCACATTCACCACTTCTCCGACCGGTTGGTGGCTCTTATGGAACCCGTGGGAATTATGGTCATCGCTCGGCGGGGCCGATCCCTATCTGCTCAATCGCTCCAGTATCGCGCTGCGCCAAGCTGTTTTTATTGATACTTACAATACCGTGGCCTTGCGCGCTGACAATAAAATTTCGGTCGTCTTCCCTTATTATTTAGTAAGCCAAGATATTCTCGAAGACACAGCGTTGAGTGGGCTGGGCGCTGACAGCAATAATCGGATACTCTATTTTTCTGGCACGATTGAAAATAAAACAGGTATTTGGCAACTCGAATATTAATTTTCTTGTATGAAACTTATTACTTATACCGACGGCGGATCGCGCGGCAACCCCGGCCCCTCGGCAGCTGGTGTAGTTGTTAAAAATGAACAACTGGAGGTTGTAGCGGCCTTTGGCAAATACCTTGGTGTCCAAACCAACAACTTCGCCGAATATACAGCGCTTATCTTGGCGCTTGAAAAAGCATTTGAACTCGGCGCTACCGAAGTCGATTGCATTCTCGACAGCGAACTTGCCGTCAAACAAATGCGCCGTGAATACCGCGTCAAAGAACCAACTTTGCAAAAACTATATCTCCAGGCCTATAACCTTTCTACCAAATTCAAAAAAGTAACCTATCGTCACACGCTGCGCGCCGGTAACAAAGAAGCCGATGCGGAGGTGAATAAAACACTCGACGCACTAGTAAAAAAATAAATAAAAAAGACCTTCTTGTTGGAAGGTCTTTTTTATTTATTGACGCCCTCTGTTAGAAGTAGTTTCCCTTATCCGTTCACGCAATCGCTCGCGCACATTCTTCATTGTCGAGCTCGTCTCCACTTCCCCGCCACGAACATCAAGTATTTTTTGCCGAGGCGTAGAACTCACCGAATCTTCCTTGTGATCTTCACGACGATTCGTACCATGTTCCTGTATTTTTTCTAATCGTTCTTTGCGCTCTGTTAGTCTAGCTTCTACTTTTTTTAACAGCGCCGCATTTTTCTTAGGAGTTACTTCTAAAGCTGTGCTCGTTACTTCCAATTTCCGCTCGACCTGACCAATCGCTTTATTGATCTGCACCAAAGGCTTGTTTTTAGTGACCAGCACTTTTTTCTCCGCTTCGCGTCGATCAATTTGTTTAAGCAAAAAAGCCACTTTCTTTTCAGGCGTGGTCTGTAATTTTTCTTCTACCTGCTCAATGCTTTTTTTAACTGGATACAAGATCGTCCCGTCGGTTACAGTCGAACTATTGTAGGCATACACGCCAGTCGCTCCTGTACCAACTACAATTACACCAATTACAAGCACTACCGCAAAACGAACTGAAAAATGGCGGTACCACCCAATCTGTGGCTGCGTCCCAGGCACAAAAGTACTATCGAGCTTCTGCCACAATTCTTGTTTGAAACCAGAGCGAGGCGATAAACTCTTGTTCACCTTTTTTAAATTGTATTTCAAAAATATACTCATAACAATCCTTTCATTTTTTTGATCGCGCGGTGCGCCGCGACTTTTATAGCCCCTTCAGTCATTCCTTTGCTTTCAGCTATCTCACTATAACTATACCCCAAAAGGTAGTGAAACGTTACAATTTCACGACTTTCATCGTCTAATTTGAGCAAAAGCTCTGCTATTTCACGCTGCTCGGCTTGATTTTTGAATTGCCGTAAAGAATTTTTTAACCAAAAAGTATCTGACCCTTCGCCTAGTTCGGCTGTTTCACTTGTGGGTAGCGGAGCAGTATTTTTGCGATCGCGCCAATAATTTAAGAGGTGATTTTTAGCGATCGTCCTGATCCAGGCAGATTGACTGACGTGCTCATCATAGCTATCAAAATTTTTAAGAGCTTTCATAAAAATTTCGGAAACCAAATCTTCGGCCACCTCCTGATTACAGCCTACGCGAAAAAAAATAAAGCGGTACACTTTATCAAAGTGCGTCGTATAAAAATGCTCAAAATCCTTTTTCGTAAAAGTCATAATGCTAGGAGTATATCAGCCACCTAGGCAAGCTGCAAATAAAAATGAAGAACCGCCACCCAACCCCAAAGGGTCAGAATGGCGGCAAACTAATAACTTTCACTCCTCGCGTTGGGGTGAGCTTCTATTCGATCGTGTACTCGTCGGTCGTGATAAAATTGACGAACTCCCCGCCGTAACTGGCCCGGAAGAAACTGAGGCTTCCCAGGTCACCGCGCACTTCGTCGATGGTGTAGGCCGCCCCCTCAGCGGTGCAGACGATAATAATCGCGCTGGGCGGAACGATCTTTACCACATCAAAGCCATTGCATACGCTCGTCGAGTTATCGTTGCGGTGAATGACCCATGTGCGCGGGGCATCCAACTTACCTCGTTTGTGCCCCATCCGATCAAACTGGTCAGCCAGGCTACGGATATGGAACGTGAACGTCGTTTCTACACCCAACTTCGCACCATTCGCCGCAGCAAAGTCGGCGCCGAGGGTAACGGCACAGTCGCTCTCGGGCTTACGGTACGTCGGCAGGCCGAGTACGAGCTCGCGATTGGGGCCAAACACACTCCCCGTCCGGACACTGGTAAGCGTGACAGACTGCCCGTTGCAGCTGAGGCTTACCTGCTTTCGATATACCTCGTTATCATCGGTAGCCGGAGTCAGTTCGAGCCCACTCCAGATTACCACCGGGCCAAACACCCCCATGTCGAAGCGTGTCTCGCCGTTGGTGAGCCCGAGCTCGACATGCAGCCGATCCGAATCAGAGACGACCGCCGGTGGATTGACGCGCGGGCTATCTGGCGTCATACCACCCACCGGTGCCATGCCGCAACCCGCTGCCACGACTACGGCGAACGTGGCCAACCACATAATTTTCAAAAAAGCATAACCAGCATCACGACGCATGCCTGTCCTCCTTGGGAAAATCATTTTTCAAGAACAACGCTCGAATAGTAGATAATAAAAAACACCTTTTGTAAAGGTGTCGAGATCAAAAAAGTTTCTCTCAAAATCTCCAAACAAAATTTAGAAATTTATTAGAGCGACCCGGGTTTTTAATCCGGGTCGTAGGG
>CAZECR010000003.1:0-66124 GCA_964510495.1 uncultured Gammaproteobacteria bacterium | reverse complement strand
GCTCCAGCGATGAATCCAAGTGTTTCGCTGCGCAGTTTATTACCTAACAATTCTACGAAGGATTCTGCTTGCAACGACATAATTTTATTCTTTAACGTATTCATTTCTGGACCATCACCAATAATTTTTAACTTAAGATTGGTGTAGCGCGGATCTTTGGTCAGTTCGTTAACAATGTCAACAAGAACTTCCATCCCCTTCCAAGGTAATAAACGGGCCACACTTACCAGCCACCGTTCAGTTGGGTGCGTTTTTGGTTCTGTTTTTTTAAATTCGACAGCATTATAAACTACGATTACTTTGTCATCTACTGCCCCCCACCCTAAAACCATTTTTCTTAAATAATTACAGGGGGTAATAACCAGGTCAGCATGCCGAACAACAAACGACTCGATCCACCTGAGGAGTCCTACCTTGTTATAAACTTTTTTTTCTTTTTGAAAATCATCAATAAGTGTCGTTACCCCATAACGAGCCACCCCCTGTTCCCAGGCGTAATCCCCCACTACCTTAACAACAAATTTGCGACCGAGCTTCCGAGCGGCACGAAGAGCGGGATAGCCCGAATTCACTGGTCCCATGGCGTAGATAACATCGGCTTTGAAACCGTGTTTCAAAAGTAACGTATAATACTGCCAATAGCGCAGCGGCTTAAAATTACTGGTTACTGAAGCGAATTCAACTTTACTATTGAGAACTTTTTTATCCGAATTTGGATTTAAGGAAACAATCGTAACTTCAATGCCTTGTTTAACCAATTCATTCGCCAGAATAACTGAATACGTAGCCGGTCCGCCGGATTCAGGGGGAAAAATATCAGCAGCAATCAAAAGTTTCATATACAAAAATTTAAAGCGTTTCAAACAAAGACTTCATCTGCAGCGCGACTGTTTCCCAACTATATTTTTCCACAATTAATTTTTGCGCGTTCTGTGTAACACGTGCTATTTCTGCCTTGTTTTCTTCGCGTAATAACAGCAATACTTTTTCGGCAATACTTTTAGGGTTTTTAACTTTACAGAACCATCCAGTAACTCCATCGGTTAAAAAATCGAGTATACCTCCAACCGGCGTCGCAATAACTGGGGTGCCAGCGGCCATAGCTTCCAGAAATGAATTTCCTAAACCCTCCGAAAGGCTTGGTCGACAAAAAAGCGTGCTCCCCCACAAATACCGCGGTAATTCAGCATGCATTTTAGAGCCTAGAAAATGAACACGTTCGACAACCTCCTGTCGTTTGGCCAATTCACGAAGTGAAGTTTCTAACTCTCCAGTACCAGCAATAACGAGGTGCACGGAAAAAGGCAGTAATGGCAAACTTTTAATAAGATCCCCTACTCCATTTTTAGCTACTAACCGAGAAGCAGTAAAAATAATTTTAGCATCAAACGGAATACCGATTTCCGCTCTTACTTCACTACTGGCTTGTTCGCGGGCAGCAGCCGTCGGTACATAAAAATGCTCAAGCCCCACACCGTTTGGCACAACACTGATTAAATTTTTTGCTCCGAGTGTAACTGCCCAATTTTTCAGATACGTACTGATTACCTGAATACGATCCGCACTGGTAAAGATCTGTTTAAAATACCTCCAGCACCACCAGACATGTTTATAAATATGCCACGTACTATCACCTTCCTGAAGTGTAAGCAAAAAAGGTACCGCAGGGTTTTGTTTTTTATATCTCCGAGCAGCAAAACCCGCGTAACTGGCCATAATACCCCATACCGCATCAAAGCTGCCGAGTTTGGTTGCTTTTTTGGGACCTTCCCAGATTAAACGATATTTATCGAATGACTTTCCACTACCTAGACGGTGCACCTGAATAGCGCCAATTTTTTCTTCTGCTGGCAATGCGGGGTCAAGCCGAGGAGTAATCATGACAAACTCAAAATCGTTACCCAACCGATCGGTAATTTCTTTTACAGCCACTTCTGCGCCACCGATGAATGGTAGATAGGCTGTCGAAAAAATAAGGATACGTTTTGACATACAGGTATTATTTTTGAATCCGCTGATCTACGTAATACACTTTAAAGGCCAGCTTTCCATCGTCACGGTAAATATAATCAGGTTTAATACCTCTTTTAAGCACTTCTTCTTCCATCAAAGATGCTAAGGAAGAGTTTTTGGTTACAGAATCTATCGGCGCACCCTCTTCGGCTTTAATAAAATAAAAACTATTAATCGTTAGCTGTTTCAGGATGCTTGTTTCGGACACCGAAAACACAGCAATATTCTGATAAAAACGACGACGCTCAAATAACCACACACGACTAAACCAGCTGATGCGCTCATCAAAAATGATGATATTACTATTATGAACACTTTCGGTTAATTTTTCTTGAGACACCCTTAAAAGAAAGGGCGCTGTGTTACTGTCTTTAATTTTAATGTCTCCAAAGGGGTCGAGCCGTGTTATGGCATGATCTTTAGCGACAATATCGTCCAAATACCTATCGAGCTGAGCCGCGCCATAATTTTGCGAAACAGACGAGCTGTGTGCCCAGCCGATTACGCCATAGTGTACCGGCATCAAGTGACTATTAACAACAAAAATACCCAAGTAAATTGCAACTACCAGAGCGATCCCGTTCGCAATAATTTGAGCCTTTTTGTTAAAAAGTATTTCTAAACGATTTTTAACATCAATAAAAGCAAGCCCTAAGATTGGCGCAATAAAAATTGCGTACATCGAGAGCATATAACCATCACGGCCAATAAAAAATTGCTGGATAGTAAAAAAAAGAACGAGCGACATAAAAAACGTCAGACGTCGCTTCCACCACACGGTATAGGCCAATGCAGCAATAAAAAGCACTAATAGGGGCCACGAAATAAGGTGGCCCAAACTTATGAACAGTTCACCTAAACCACCAACGGTTACTGAGTTTACACCAGAAAGATGCCACGGGCTGGACTGATGAAATAAACGGACAAATTGAAGCGAAAAATGTCCAGTGGTTTGGTACATTAAAACATTATATATAATCAAAGGCAGCTGCATGACAAGCGCGATACCAAAAGCTCCGTAGAATCGTATATCCCGGAACCAACTTCGATGACGTACAATTACAAGAAGTAGTATGGATGGAACAAGGAATAAGGTGGTAAATTTTACACTCAAGGCAAGTCCAAGTGCGATACCGAATTTCCACCAATATTTGGTATTAGACTCGTAGACAATGAAGTAATACACTGCGAGCAAAATAAAAAACATGACACCGCTTTCCAAATAAGCAACTCTTCCTGCCCAAATAAAATGAGCATTGAGTGCCAGTAGTGCGCTTGATACAACGGCAGCTTCTGGTTTAAATTTTCGAACTAAAAAATACATTACAACGAGTGTGCCGAGCGAAAATAAGGCATATGGCAGTTTGGCAAAAAAAACATTTTGTCGAATCGACAAAAATACATGCTGCACAAGAAATAAAGGTTTTGGATGGTCGTGAAAGGATAATGAAGCCCACCGGGGCAGTTTATCAAACCATTGAATTGGCGTAGACTGAGCATTAATTTCCGCAAACATAAAATCAACTGGGCCTATTGCACGGACACTGTAATGAGCGTCGTCACCAGTCATGTCGACATGGGTAATTCTGAAAAAAAGAATTATGGCTGTTACAAAAAATAACACCACGAAGGTCCGCGGTAGCTGGCTAAAAAATGAAGAGACGAATTTTTTTGCCATACTAAAATTTATACAACCTGGGAAGTGTCCAGTCGAGCTTTAAAATCATCAATAGTTTTTTTAAGCCCTTCATCTAGCGTAACGGTCGGCTCCCAACCAAGCACTGTTTGCGCCAAGTGAATATCCGGGCACCGTTGCATCGGATCATCTTCTCGAAACTTCCCTGAAAAAACAAAACCTGCGTTATTTCCAATAAGCTTAGCAATTTTTTCAGCCAGTTCTTTAATAGTAAATTCAACCGGATTGCCAACATTAATAGGCCCCTGGACTTTAGGAGGTGTATTCATGAGCGCAATCATGCCCTCTACCAAGTCGTCAACATAACAAAAACTACGTGTTTGCGAGCCGTCACCGTCGATCGTTAATTTTTCACCCTTAAGCGCTTGATACAAAAAATTTGAAATAACCCGACCATCATTGAACGCCATGCGCGGACCATACGTGTTAAAAATACGAATGATTTTAATCTCCAAACCATGCATGCGATAATAGTCTAGAAAGAGTGTTTCAGCACAGCGTTTACCCTCATCATAGCAGGCACGGGGGCCGAGCGTGTTCACATTACCACGGTACGTTTCTGATTGCGGGTGCACTTCGGGGTCGCCATACACTTCTGAGGTTGAAGCCTGAAGAATGCGCGCGCCATGTTTACGAGCCAGGCCAAGCATATTAATAACTCCAACAGTACATGCCTTTGTTGTATGTACTGGATTATATTGGTAATGGACTGGGGACGCTGGGCAAGCTAAATTATAAATTTGGTCTATTTTTTCATCATAAAAAAAAGGTTCAACAATATCATGTTCAATAAACGTAAACTGTGGGTTATCCAGCAAGTGCCTGATGTTAGTCTCCGATCCGGTAAACAAATTATCTAAACAGATAACGGTATGACCTGCTGAAAGTAGGCGTTCACAAAGATGCGAACCTATAAATCCCGAGCCTCCAGTTACTAAAATACGCATAGAGAAAGACTAGGTCCAAATAGTAAATTTTGCTACGAAAAAATCACTATTTAGACATTTTTTAGTACTTATAGTATGCTGTATTTAGCCTAAAAAGTCAATATGAACTCAAAAATAAAAATTCTCTACGTCATCACCCAAGGAGCATGGGGAGGAGCGCAACGATACATCTTTGACCTGGTAACAAATCTGACCGGTACTTTTGAAATATATGTAGCTATTGGTGAATCACCATCAAACAATGATCTTCAAAAAAAACTAGAAGACTGGCAAAGCGAGCACCCGGAATCAAGTATCACAACGATACAACTCAAACACCTTCACCGTTCAATTAAACCGGTCGAAGATCTACGAGGAATAGTCGAATTAGCGTCACTTTACCACCGCCTCAAACCAGCCATTGTCCACCTTAATAGCACCAAAGCGGGTATTATTGGCTCTTTTGCAAAAATTGGGACTTTTTTCCAGCCCACTAAATACCTTTACACAGTTCACGGCTGGGTATTTAATGAAACACTTTCACCAAAAATCAGAAGTCTGTATGTTTGGCTTGAACGTCTTACCGCTCGCTGTAAAGACAAAATTATTGTTTTATCAGAAGCAGATTTAGCATCAGGCGAAATGGTTTTAGGACTTTCTAAAAATAGCTTCTCACGTATTCCACTTGGAATTACTCCTCCAAATCCTACGTGGGGAAGCACCAAAGCGCGCGAAGTACTGGCAGCGTACATTGGAGAAGCTAGCACAACACCCAAACGCTGGATCGGTACTATAGCCAATTTTTATAACACTAAAGGGCTTGATATTCTTATTGAGGCGATTAAGCGTATTAGAGAAAAATTACCCCCAGTCATGTTTATTTTAATTGGGGAAGGGCCTGGTCAAGCGCATATCGAAACGCTCATTAAAAAATATGAACTTACTGAATTAATACGTTTAACCGGTAGCCTTGATAATGCCGCCGCCCTTATGCCAGCTTTTGATCTTTTTATACTTCCTTCTCGCAAAGAAGGCCTGCCGTACGTTCTGCTTGAAGCAATCATTACGAATGTTCCAATTATAGCAACTGCAGTCGGAGGGATTCCGGCGCTTATTGAAGACAAAAAAACCGGTCTCCTGGTACAGACACCAGAAGCCGGCTTGCTTGCTGAAAAGATTCTTTTTGCCCTGGCTAATCCCGAAGTCATGCGGGAATATGCAACGACCTCCCGCAAACAAAATGAACATTCGCTTGACGCGATGCTTGCTTCAACCAAAGCTATTTACCAGTCTTACCAGGAGTAGACGAAACAACAATCGCTTCAACCTGCTTAGCTTGATCTGTAAACTTAAGCCCACGTTCACGTGCTAACGTCAAAATCTGACGCGCTTTTTCGTTTTGACCCATAAGCTGGTAGAGGTAAGCAAACCTCCAATAGGTCTCCATGATTTTTGGATTATCGTCGAGGGCTTGCTGCATAAGAGCAATCGCTTCATCGTTTTTACCGAGCTGCAATTTAAAATTAGCCAAAGTGTACAAAAATTGCTGACGGCGCGGGGAGTATGTAAGTCCTGTGGCCATGTACCCTTCGGCCTCTGCAATAAATTTAGGATTATTGGTAACAGTAAATCCTAACTGCCCTAACTGTGACAATAAAAGATACGTACGAATGTCCGCTGGATGTAGCTTGAGATTTTCTTGCAGTGCCGCATAGGCCGTATTTAACAATTCAGTATTAATAGTTTTGTCTAATTTTTGATAATTCGCACCTAATATATCAGTTATCGTCCGGGCTATGTCACTTCTAATATCATCGATATGAGGAGAATTAAAAGCAATGGCTTCTTTAGCAACGGAAAGACCGAGCGCTGGATTACGCGACAATTCTTGCAAGGCAGCTAACGTTTTTTGATTGGCGCGAGCAGGTTGAATATTGAAAATAAAAATAAGCATTCCCACCGCAAGGACAGTTCCTGTAGCAACTCCTGTACCCAGTGGACGGTCTGGCGAGGCTATCTTTGCAGTGGTTTCACCTGAAGAAATTTCGCTTGAAGATGGTGCAGCAGCTAAACGATTTATGAACGCTAACCAAAAAACGAAGTAAAGGTATGAAGTTGGATTCTCAAAAACAGTAATGTTCTGAACCAGATGTGCTACTAAAAAACCAGAACCCCACACGACTATATGTACTTTATTTTGGCGGTTGTCTTTAGTCTGCCACAACGTTAGGAGTGTTACCACAAAGATAGCAAGATAGGTTAGCACCCCAAAAATACCTTGTACCGTTAAAGTATTTACAATGATATTGTGAGCATTATCAAACCAGGTTTCGCCATATCCATACTCAAGTGAACGTGGATTATAATATTTGTTAAAGGCGTAGAAAAAATTGTTTGGTCCCCAACCAAAAATCGGACGGTCTTTCCAACTCTCAAAACCAATTTTCCAGGCGATTAAACGAGTATCGCTTGTCCCACCACTTAGACTAGTCGTAACCAAGCGTCCGATTGCTGGAATTTTTTGCACAAAGGGGTTGGCACGAAGCGCGAATAAAACAGCTAAAATAATAATTCCCCCCACAAACAGACCTAATAACGAGTTGCGAACTTTAGTATTACCCTTCAAAAGAAAAACATACCCGAGCATGACTACAGCAAGCCCTGCAAACAGACCAAGTACTGAACCGCGCGTGCCACTAAAAAATATTCCAAGGAGGGCGATGAGGGTAAAAATACCATAGACTATTTTTTTACCCAGAACTTTTTCCTTAACTAATAAAAGCATGGCGACAAAGGACAAAAAGAGTCCATAACCACCAACATAAATGGCATTTCCAAGGGTACTCGCAACACGATCGCTCCCTTGGTTAAGGAGTAGATCAGGGTTTAATTTTTGGAGGATACCGATGAACATTACAATTGAGCCCGCGCCTAAAAAAATTTGTAAGGCCAATTTCCAGTCTGACCATTTTTTAAATACAGCAGTACAAACAAAATAGTAAATGACGTAATGAACAATAGTAAATAGGCCGAGCATACGCTCGTGGTTGTCCCAGAAACTATGATAGGAATCAAAGCCAACAAAAGTTGATATGGCAAAACTGAGAAGAAATCCAGCGAGTGCCAAACTTGTAGGGCTAATTCGCGGCCTATACTCTTCGTAGTTAATAAATAGGAGGGCGCTATAACCACCAAGCATCACAATAACCAACGAACGAAACAGCAATACTTTTGGTACTACAAAAGGGAAAATAAATGAACTTGGAGCCAGAACAAGGGGAACAAAAAAAGTAGCGTAAATAAGGAGCTTAACTACCTGTTCAATAGTTCGTTTCATAGCTAAGATAATATAAATATAGAGCAAGTATAAGCCTGGTGAGGCTAAAAGTCAAAGCCATTTTTACCAACTTTTATTCCACGGTGCGTCGCAGTCTTTTGCTTGCTGAAACTCGTTGCTTACTCTCTAGACGCCTTATTTTAGAAGCTTTTGTTGGCCGAGTAGGCCGACGCACTTTGGGCACAGCTAGCGCGGCTTGCACCAACTTATTTAAACGGAGAACGGCTGCCGTTCGATTCTGGAGCTGAGAACGGCTTGTGTCGTCGCTAACAATAATTTCACCTTTACTGGTAAGACGCGAAGCTAAGCGCGCAGCAAGACGCGCCTTTTCTTCAGCAGTGAAGCTTGGTGACGAAGCAACCTGCCAACGCACCACAGCTTTAGTGGCCGTTTTGTTAACATTTTGACCTCCCGGGCCCGATGACCGAACAAAATCAAGTGATATTTCTGAGGGAGGAATGATGCTATTAAACGACATGTAAACAAAATATTATTTTAACAGAATACACGAGCGCTATACACTGCAAGAAAAAATATTACAAAAAAACAACCTTACGGTTGTTTTCCCCCCTCCGTTTTCAATACATTTAGTATACAGTATTTTTGCCTAAAAATATATGTCACTGTGGATAACTTATAATTCGCCCTTAATCTTGGCATTAAGTTCTTGAACAATTGCCTTATACCCATCATTATTTGGATAATACTTAACAAGTAATTGATAATCAGCTAACGCGTTCTTATAATCCCCGATACGACGAAGATACGTACCACGAGCGCTTACTAAAGCAATCGGATTAAACAGTTTAGCGATACCTTGATTATACACTGCCACTATCTCTTCTGGTGTTTTATGAAGCTTGTAATCGTACAGTGTGGCGAGGCTGATGTATCCCGCCTCATCCCCCGCTGAAATTTCAATCATTTTTTTATAATTAGCTTCTGCGTCAGCGTAGTCCCCCATAAGCTCAGCAACCTTACCGTCATTGAGATAAAAAATAACATTTTTAGTACCAAAACGTTGTGCTCCTGCCTGATACGCATCACGGGCCTTTTGATAAAAAATATCTTTATTTTTGAGCGATAGATCCCCCATCGTCTTCCAACTGAGACCCAAATCAACATAGGCAGTGACTTTATCGGGAGTTTTTTTTATGGTCTCAATGTCTTTCTGAGCCTGTTCGTAGGGAGCAACTAATTCAGGATTATTTTTAATACTTGCATAGAGGCGTCGCTCCGAAATGCCGAATGCACCACTATACCAAATGCTGCCGGCAGTAATTCCAAGCACCAAAACTCCTGCTAAAATAATAAGTGCAATTTTATTTTTTGATTTCATAGATTTACAATTTATTGTAACTTATACTGTTTGATAAAAGCCTCTGCTGCTGTCTGTATACTCGGATCAAGTGCAACTGCCTTTTGGGCAAATTCAAGCGCTGATTTTTTATCCCCTTTTACCGCATATACTGTGGCCAGACGTATGTACCAATTAGGATTATCTGGTTCACTTTGTAAAAAGGTGGTATACCCAGCAATTACAGCATCGTAATTTTTAGATGCCAACTCTAAGTCAAGAACATAGAACCGCTGCTCAGCGGAAGGATAAAAGCCTAACTCAAATGCTCGATGTATCTCAACCAAAGCTTCTTTGCTTTGACCGGCAGCCTGATAACTCAGACCCAGAAACCAATGACTAATAGCAATGTTCGGCTCAACATCCACGGCTTCTTGTTGTAATTGTAACGCTTGCGGGAACTCCTTTTTTAACAAATGAATTCGTCCAAGGATGAATAAAATATCTTGTTTGCGAGGTGAAAGAGCCAACGCTCGTTCTGCAAGTCGCTGACCATCATCCAAATATTTTGGATCAATTTTTTCTCCCAGCACCGCATAGATCTGAGCTGCCCAGACAGGATACGCTATTGTAAGCGGGTGAAGCGTGGATTGATCTTCAAGCATGCTCGCAACCTCTAGAGCAGTTGTTGTTGCGGAGTCCAACGGAAAATCCATTTTATCAAGCTGCACAAAGCGTTCAGCTAAAAAAACACCCACTTCACCTTGAAAGGCTACTGGAACATTTAAGGAACGCGCGGCTTCCACCGACCACGTTGTAAAATCATTGGCTGCATGTGCCTTCTCAAGATGGTACGAAGCCTTTAGCGGCAGAACACTCCCTTTATAACCCTGAACTAAAACCAACACTACACCCAAAACCATGCATGGTTTATACCAGCCATTGGGCACCAAGACAATTGAGTCAGTTTTTTGACCTTCTGCTGAGCCATAATGAACCGATACAAAAGCAATGAGCCAAAATAATAGTAATAATGAATTGGTTGTTTCAAACAGAAAGAGCAATTGCACACCATACGCAACGAGCGTACCTGCGACAATTAATGCCACGGTCGCGGGCAAACTATCTTTTTTTAACGAAGCATCTACCAGTACCGTTTGATCACCCTGTCTTGTCTTGCTGTTTTTAAGTACATACCACAGCGCGGTAACAAAAATTAAACTGTAACTTACCAGGCCCACAACCCCAGCGCTCGTAGCTACTTCTAAAAACCAATTATGCGGTTTATCCCAAACGGTTTCGGAGAATGAGTACTTTAAAAAAAGTGGATTATAGTATTTGCTATAAATCGCTTCATAAGAATTGAGGCCCCAACCCAAAACAGGATGGTCGAAAAAACCTTGTTTCGCAATCTCCCAAGCCATCAGACGAGTTTTTCCCGTTCCCTCCATAAAGCTTGAAGTGTCAAAAAAACGGCTCACCAATGGTACATGCTTGTGGACCCAGGTAGTCCGAGCACTCACTGCAAACACTATACCCAGCAGCAGCACTACAAAAAGGGTTGCGCCCCCCACCCGCTTAGCCTTTTTACTTGGTAGCGTAAAAACCATCACTATAAGGCCAAAAATAAGCCCAGCCACTAAGCCCGCGACACTACCACGTGATTGGGTCAGCACCAAAGCTACAGCGATACAAGCAGCACAAAGACCGGCCACCCCCGTCTTCCAGGCTGTTTTAAATGAACCAGTCCACTGACGAGCCATTACTACCAACGAGGCACCAAATGCCGGAACTAAATAGAGCGAAGTATACGCTGAATTTCCTAGAATACCTTGTAGACGGTCATCCGATGCTAAACCCCAAGCACTCGGAAGACTGTTTTGAAAAAAGCCCGTCAACGCAATAACGACACCTACACCTGTTACTACACTAAAACTACGTCGCCATTCTTCAGTGTTCCAAAAAGACCTCATGAGAAAATACCAGACACCCAGATGAAGCCACAATAACGCCCCGTTCTCTCGAGACTGGTCACCCCAAAAACTCACTGATTGATTAATACCAGTGATACTTGTGATCACTAAAATTATTAAAAATACTACCAGGGATCGATCAAGCCAATTGAGCGATTTCCATCGCACCGATCGGCTGACAATCACTTTCTTGCCTACCAATAAAGCCACCAAAAGAATTACAACCAACACATCAATACTAAGCTGAAAAATCATTGTTTTACCAAAATGAGCCGCAAAAAAAGTAAACGGGGTAAACAGAAGCGGTACAAACAGTGGAAAATACAAAGCGTTTTTGAAGAATAAAGTGAAACGATTCATGCTATTTTAAGAAAAAAATAAGCTGCTCTCATCTTCCACAATATCAAATTAAACCCAAAAAAACAACCCCCCGAGCCTTTCGGCCCGGGGGAATTGTGCTAGGGTTTTTGCTACCCTTAAACTCGATTAGTAGGTGAAGGTCTTGTACTGCAATGGCAAGTCAAGGCCCATGGCGGTAATGGTGTCAGTAACACCATCAGACCAAACGATACCACCCGTTGGGATGCGGATCGAGAGGGACTTGGACTGTGCACCATCGCTGGTATCCAAGGTTACGAAGAAAGTCTTCGAAGAACCAGAGGAGATACTAACATCAGTGAAGTTAGCATCAGGGATGGCAGTGGTATATGTAGTACCTGCAGCCAAAGCATTACCGGTTGAGTTACCAAAGCTGGTAGTAGCAAGCGCAGTAGTGCTAAGTGTGTCCTTGTAAACAGTTAACGCACGAGTTGATCCACCAGCCTGTGAAAGAGTTGTGGACAATTCGAAGTTAATATATTTAACAGTAGCTGTGTAGTTACCAGCGTTAGCTAAGTTTGTAACAACAAACTTGGCGATAGTCTGAGAAGCAGAACCCGATGATGCACCGGATGGAGCGTCAGAAGACCAAGCAGTAGTAAGCTTAGCACGGTAGAAGGTACTTGTAGCAGCGTAGGCAACATCTGTGCTTACACCACTTACACTTACACCACTAGCAAGAACAGCAGGAGTTACAACAGTACCAGAAGAGGCACCAGTTGCAGTAACACTATACGAAGCGCCAGTATATTGCTCTAAGATAGCAAGGTTGGAAGTCTGGCCAGTTGTAGTGAAACCACTGTCATCGTAGGAAACGATATCAGCGACAACTTGGATAACTTTTGAAGCGCCTTTCGGTACTACAAAGTTAAGGTTACTGAAGACAGCGTGTGAGAATGTCGCAGCACTGTTTGTTGTATCAAACGATGAAACGGTCGTACCAATCTGTTGGCCGTTGTCGTTGTCAATAAGTTTGATGTTGCGAAGTGTACCGGTAGCACCTGAGCTAGAACGGTTACTTACAACCAACTGAGTGACGTTAATCGGCTCAGTCGAGCTAGAAGTGATGTTGAACTTACCAAGAAGCTGACCAGTTGCACCCATCAAGTAGTTGGTGGTAACTGGAGTGTCAGAGTCTGTTGCTACGGTGAAATTACCAGCAGTAGAGATGTAGTTGTTCTGGAGTGAAACACTACCAGAGAAACTTGCACTTGTACCGGTCTTAACGCCGTTAGCAGTTACTGCACTAACCTTGAAGAGAGGTGAGGCAGAAGTGTAAGTAGCTTTGAGGTCAGCATAGATACCAACAGCATACTGTGCACCGTTCACGATACGAACAGCTGGAGTGATGTTGAAGGTATAGGTGTTAGCGGTTGTACATGGATTTGGGTTAGGATTTGCATAGGTCTGGCCAAGTTGTTTGCCAGTTGAATCCTTAAGGGTCAAATTCTGCATGTAATCACCAATACAGTTAGCTGCTGTTTCAGTCAAAGTGATCTGAGAAACATCAACGTCTTCTCCGGCACCAGCGGTAATGATGAAAGAACCGACTTTAGCCTGAGTAGCGTTTACTGTGCCGTTTGGATTGGTAGCAGATTTGTTACCAAATGAAGCGTCAGCAGTAACAGTAACTGTACCTGCTTTTACTGTTAAGGTGTTAGCATTCTGACTAACAGTTGTAAGTGAGCTTAAGGAAACAGTTCCCTGAGCATTACTTGTTGTACCAACTAAACCAACAACGACAGTGTCGTTAGCAGCGATGGTTGTATCTGTAGTATCAGCAACAACGGTAATAGTACTAGAAGAGCCAGCTGGGATAATAAAGCTGCTTCCAAAAGTACCGAATCCAGTGTTTGCTACGCCATTACCAGTCAAAGACGTGATAGTGGTACCAACCTGTGAACCGTTAACAAGCAAACGAACGTTAGCTAATTTGTCAGTTGTAACACTGAGGGTTGAAGAAACGCTAAGACTATTGATCTTAACAGCTTCACCATTAGCTTTATAGTTCCATTTACCGAGGGTTACGTTAGTAGCGCCATCAGCAATGTTACCAGTTGGAGAATCTGATGCGAGTGTCTGAGTTAAAGAACCAGTGTTTACACTGTAGTTAACTGCAGTACCAGCATTGTTTGGTTCAATGATATTGAAGCTGTCAGTACCATTGGCTTTCAAGAAGACATTGTATCCACGATCGTAGACAACAAAGTCAGAGCTGTTCTGAATAGTAGCGCGGAAAGTACGGTTTGTACCAGCAACTACATCAGTCTTAAGGCTCAAAGTCTTGGTTTGTCCTTTGGTAATAACATATGGAGCAGCAGACCAGTCGAATACAACTGTTTTGTCTGAGTTCATATCAGCAACAGTGCTGCCGATCTGAGTTGCACCATCCCAGAGAGAGAAATTCATGAGGTCACCAACGTTAACAGAGCCAACGATAGTGAAGACTAAACGACGAATTTCAGTATCCTGAGAAGTGTTTTGTGCCTGGAGTCTCCAGATTTCATATCCAGTTGTACCAGGATCTACTGTAGCGTTAGCTGCAGGAGTAACACTGGTCAAAACGAGTTTACCAAGATCCGTTACCGAAGCTGTGGTGAACATGTTGCTGGACAATGGGAAGCTTCCACTAACAGTACCAGAGGTAGTGATAATTGAAGAAGCAGCCTGGATTGAGAATCCGATCGTCTTACCAGCAGAAACTGCGGTCTTAAGATCCATCTTTACCCAGATTGGTTTAACAGTACCGCGGCTTACGGTGAAAAGACCGGAAGAGTTGGTAAAGGTTACCAAACCATTAGAAATGCTTGGGTTTGAACCTACTTTCGTGCCCATATCGTCATAGAGGTAGAGATTCTGGACATCAGTGTCAGCAGAAATACCTGTTCTCTTGAATTGGACAGAAGTAACTTTTACATCGCCGTCGTTGCCGGCAGCGAAGTTCAATTTCAACATTGGGATTTGTCCCTGAGCACCATTGGTGGTATCAGAAACGATTGTTGTTGCAAATGGGTTGTCGCTAGCCAAAGAAACCGAGAGGCTTCCGTTAGCTGGAGTTGGGTTGCCAACAACGCCACCACTCTGAGTCTTGTCCGTGAGGGCTTTGACTTCAGCAGTGATTGCTACATCGGTCATAAGACCAGCAACCGCACTGTCAGAGACAGCGTGGACAAACTTGGTCTGGAAACCGTTAGCTGTCATACCAGTGGAAGTTACTTCTTGTAACTTGCCATCTTTGTTGACATACCAAGTTTTGCCGCCGTTTGAGACGAGCATACCTGGGTGTACTTTAGCTTCAGTTACGTCTGCACCGCGCTGGGTGTAATGTGGCCAGAAAGCATCGTCAACGACCATAACTTTGTAGTTAGTGCCGTAGAGAGCTTTTGCAGCATCAGCTGTGATTTTTGCCAAAGTATTGCCCGGTTCAACTACGTAGAGTTGGTCGGAAGAAGGGCGCTTCACGACATATGATCCAGGTTGGTAGTTAACTGCACCTGGGTATGTGCTTGGTACGGACAAAGAGTCGAAACATTCCTGAGTGATGGAAACATATCCACCGTAGGTTGGTCTCCAGCTCTTGAATACGTCACCATTTGGGAAATAAAGGACTTTGAGGTCGTTGTTGACAGCGTAGATAGCTGGTTTACCAGTTACTTTAAGCATGTCACCTGCATTCAAAGCTGGGCAAACAGCTGCCTGAGCGGCGAGCGGTAAGAGTGCAGCGTTGAGACCGGAGAAAACTACGGTCACAGCAAGAGAAACGACGACGTTCAAAATCTTGGTTCCAAGTTTTTTTACATCGTTCATAATAAATAATTTAATTCCTTACCCATCTGCGCGCTGCCGAAGCAGCGTCAAATGAACTAAGGTTCTCCCGATATAGGTATCTTTGATATCTATAGAGCGGGAATACAATGATCAGGCAAACCCGTATGGGCCTTCGACCTTAGACTGATCTTTTTTAAAACCTATTCTCTCCCCCATTCTTTCAGCCAGCCTAACTGACAGAAAGTAGGAGAAGAAAATAGCATGGTTTATTTAAGGGATGAGCTCGTCGTTGTTACCGCAGTCGTACTCGTTGCTTTAACTACAGTTGAAGTTGTTCCCGATACCATAACTACAATTGGTTTTTGGTCGGGGGTAGTTGTTACCACTATCATTACTGTGCCTGTAGGCGCCAAGAGCGAAGCGTCATTTTGATCCTTAATTACCTGTACTATCGGCAAGACTGTTTTTACTTTAGCAAGAGTAGTGTCAGAAATTTTTTCAGCTTCCTTGCTCGCTTCGGTTACTTGTTTAATCGCCTCGATCGCTTTAGAAAGGTCCCCGGTTGCAATCAGTGCTTTGGCTTCGAAAATTGTCTTACCAACCTGCTCGGAAACTGCATTCGTTTTGGTAGCAGCATCTTTAGTCTCAGCCGCTACGTTGGTAATGGTCGTATTAAAGGCCAGTGTTGTAGTAGCGAGCGCTCCAGCAGACTTACTGTTAGCGCCAGTTGTTAAGTCCTTAACCTCGGTCTTTACGACATCCACGATATTCTTTACGCCGTCGACGTGCACCTTAGACCCGCCGATATCAGTTGCTGCGGTATCGAGTGCGGTGGTGATAATACTGCTCACGTCCTCTTTAGATATACTATGATCGTCGGCGAGATGTTTGGCAACTACTACCTCTACTGTTTTAACGCCCGTATCTTTAACCAAGTCTTTAGCAATGCTTATTTCTTGGCTCAGGTCACTGTCTGCTGTGGTCGAGCTTGTTTGTAAATTATCTTTTACTTCTTGGAGCGCATCTTTGATGCTGTCAGTATTTTCTTTAATAGTTGTCACTACTTGAGAAGAAAGTGTTTGATCCGATGCGTTCTTGATCGTTTCTAAATTTTTATTAACATTTTGAAGCTCGTCTTTAAGATCAGAGACTGTTTCAGAAATATGAGATTTTTTGTCCGGGTCGTTGACAATCTGTTTGGCTTCTTCGGCGCGACGACTCGCGAGTTCGAGACTAAGCCTTGCCTGATCATTATTGGTACCAACCCAAGCGACTTTCGTTTTTTCAACAGCTTCAAAAGCGCGCTTTACTGGGTAGAGTACCTGATCACCTGGGAGGGCGTCATTTGAGGCGTTTGCGCTAAAGGCATAACTGCTGGTAGCGACAACGGCTACCAGGACAACCAATGCAACGGGACGGACAAAATTGTAAACAAAACTACGTGGGAAGAAAATGGCCATTCCTGACCAAACTCGTTCAAGGCGTGCGGCAGCGGTTTGCTCGGTAATAACGGGTACGGTATTTTTTACCTGCGACAAAAGAAGGGCGCGATTATTTTTGACCCATTCTTCACGCGGGTTGATATCCGCATGCTTAATTTTTTTAAGTTGTCGTACCAAATTACTATCCATACTTTTTTATTGCTTCGCAATTTCTTTTAATTTTTTAAGTGCTCGGTGCAA
The DNA here is from genome assembly GCA_964510495.1 of uncultured Gammaproteobacteria bacterium. Taxonomy (GTDB): domain Bacteria; phylum Patescibacteriota; class Patescibacteriia; order Magasanikbacterales; family GWA2-37-8; genus CAZECR01. Next base: position 49,054 of record CAZECR010000003.1, on the reverse strand, counting down.
GGTCACCCGAACAGCGACTGAACCCTTGCCCATAATCTCTGCAATTTCATCCAGCTCAAGTTCATCAACAAACCTTAGGATAATTATTTCTTGATACTCCTGCTTTAACTTTTTTAAAGCCTGAATCAATTTTTCATTTTCAATTTTTATTTCTAATTTTTTGTACCACGCTCCCCCATCGGTTACATCCATTTCGTCGTTCATGAGCTGGGGCTCTTTTGCACGACTCCGATATACATCTATAATGGCAGTTCTTGCAACACGGTACAAAAGTCCACTAAAACTTTTAACTTCTTTATTTTCGCGGAGATAGTTCCACGTTTTTAAAAAAACATCGGCAGTGACATCTTCGGCTTCTTCGCGAGAGCTAACTTTAAAATAAACAAAACGGTAGATTTGTTTTACGTAGGCATCGTATAGTTCACCAAACGCTTCGGGGTTATGTTTGGCTTGGATACGATAGAGGAGTAGCTTCTCGGATATCTTGTTCATTAATGAAGACGGAAAAAATAAAAAAATGTTACACTTGAAACATTCTTATAGTATATACTGTTTGACATGCCTGTAAAAGACATTGATTTTTGAGAGATAAACAACGACCGTACTAAGGTAAATACTAGCAAAAAAACGCCTTAACGTCAAATAAACTAGCCCAATATTCTACCTAGTAAAAAAATTTAAAAGGGCATTTGCCGTGTTCCTTAACAGTAAACCTGACCTAAAATCATATTTGTATAGAATAGTATATACAAACAATACGTATACAAAAAACCTTATTTTATAAAGCTTCTTACCTTATTTGTATACACTAGTGTATACAAATAAGGTAAATACTCCGAATAGAACCGAGACTTGGACATTGACAAACAACTGATTATATGTTAGTATTTGTCTAGACTAATATACACAAACACTATATGAATCCTCCGGCAAAGCCCTTGGAATCAAAAGAAATGATCCGCGTTTCAATTTCTGAAGCCGCCAGGCTTTTTGGAGTTAATACCCAAACAATTCGTCGCGCTATCAAAGCCCAGGAAATAACCTATGTTGTTGTAGGCGGACGTTACAAACTTAACTTTGAAAACCTTGTAAAATGGTCTCAGCGGCATATTACTATTCAAAATAAACTGGCTAAAAAAGGAATTGGGCAATTTGTAGACAGGTGGAAAATAAAGAACCCGCTTTTCTCACCTAATCCTAAATCAGTGGCTAAAACGGGTCAAGAAGGCGCTGGCACAATACCTGCTCCCCCGCCTCTACCAGATGCCCAGGACTCTTCTGAAACAGAAAAATAGCAAACAAAAGCCTTCAACACCTGAAGGTTTTTTGTTTGACAAAATGAGGTTTTTAAGACTATACTAGAGCCAACTTTTGTCTGTTCTAAGCAGACGAGTACGCTCTCAAATCTTTAGGTATGTTTAAATTTATTTACAAATTTTTTCATAAACATTACCACCACCATTATCATGGGGTGTACAAAAATCCTAAAAAATTATTTATCTTTGACCTATTTCTTTTGTTTACTGCAGTAGTCATGCTCGGCAGCAGTCTCTTCTTTTTCTTCTGGAAGCCAGGCATTACTGAGTTAATTGATTTAAAAATTAGCCTAGGAGACACGCGTATTAAAAGTGGTGAACCGGTACGCCTGAGTGTGAGTTATACCAACCGCAGCAAGTTTGCTCTGACGCACCCAAACTTAGCCGTGCATTTACCTGACGGCTTTATTGTTGACCGCACAAAAACTCCTGAGAATATTTTTTCCACAGACTCAATTCTTGCCCTTCAAGACATCAAACCCGGTGCCAAAGGTCAGGCAGATATTTATGGCATACTCTTTGCCGAACCAAAAAGTGATGAACGAATTCTCGCTACCCTTTCCTACCAAACAGAGAAAGGTAGCTCGACGGAACAAAAATTTGCTTCATTTTTTGTAACGCTGCCAGATAGCATTTTCGAAGACACATTAACAATTGCTACAACGACATTTGCCGGACAACAATTACCCTTTACCTACACCATTAAAAATACCGGAGCCGCTCCAGTCAACGGAATCAGTTTAGAAGACACCTGGACTACTCCACTCATTAGCGAAGCAGGAAATAAAAATATCATGCTCGCACCAGGAGAAACAAAAACCGTTACCGGTACACTCCAGGCACCCGCTACAGCCGGTGATTACAAGATAACAATCCGTTCAAAAATAATTGCCAACAATCAACCGATTATACAATCAAGCGAAGAAAGAACCTTGACGGTTTTTGTTCCAAGCGTTTCCTCTGAAATCAAAGTATTGAAACAGCTTCCCTATATTGAACCGGGCCAAGAAATTCCTACTGAGATTAGTTGGAAAAACACTTCCTCCTTTACCCTTAGTCAATTACGCATTAAGATCACTCCTACAGCCGGGATCGTAGATCTTACTAAAACAGCGCGCGAAAACCAACTTACAATTGAAAACGGCTCACTTATTATTAACAGCAATCGCAGAACCCCGCTTGCCACTGCTGCACCGGGAACAGGAGATACACTGAATATACTTTTCTACATTTTACCGAATTTTTCTGCGGCTAAAAGTGCGCCACGCCTAGTCATTACACCGGTGATTGAAGGCGGCACTACCGGTCTTACTGACCAACAATTTTCTACGAACGGCACAGCTATTTCATTACCACTCGCTACCGATCTAACGCTTACCACTCAGACCAGATACTTTACTCCTGAGGGCGACCAGCTGGGCAGAGGTCCTCTCCCGCCTGAAGTTGGTGAAAGTACAAAATACTGGATTTTCGTAGAGTTATTCAACACCATTAATTCAGTTGAAGATAACAAATTAACAATAAGCCTACCGAGCGGCATAACTTTCACCGGAAAGCAAAGTGTTACGCTTGGTTCTCCGCTCGCTGGAAATGGACAGACACTTACCTGGGAGATGCGCGAAATTCCTCCCGGTACAAAAACAGGCTGGTACTTTGAAGTTGAGGCGATACCAAACAACACAATGACTGGAAAAAATATCACACTTGTTAAAAACATTTCCTTCTCAGGTAGTGACGCCGTCGTCAGTAAAGATTTTAGTTTAAACGCCGGCCCTATCACCAACGTCCTTCGAACCAATGACCGTGGGTCAAATTCAGGATCAAAGGTAGTACAACCTTAAAGAATTTCATTTTCACTATAAAAAAATCCATGCACTTTGTACATGGATTTTTTATTTCAACTCTCCAGTAGAAACTTTTACCACCTTGCTAAAAGTAGTAAAAGCTTGGATCTACTGGAGAGTGACCCGAGCCGAACCAAAAGTTTTTCTCTTGGCTCTGGTGGGATGATGTAAGTACGGCCGTCGTGCAGAGGGCGCTAGCGCCGCTTCCGATTCTTCTTGGCCTTCTTGACGCACGCTACGGGCGTGGGCTGCTGCTGCGCTGCTCGATCGATGACACTTCGGAGACCGGCGTTCTCGAGCTGCAGGCGTGCGATAGCGCCCTGATCCACTGCCTGATTGGCGGTGGCGAGCGCCTCCTTGTTTTGGGTAGCGGTGAGTTCGCGGCGTAACCCCGCTCTGTCTGCAAGAAGCGGCTGATAAACACCGAAGAAACCGAGCGCCCCGAGCGCAGTGACGAGCAGGGTGAAGAGCGCCCAGGTGAGGGTGGCGGAACGCGCACCCCGCAGCTGGCTCCTGAGACGTGCTGTCTCATCGAGCTCGCGCAGGAGGACCTGGGTATGCTCCTTGGCCGTACGGCTAGCACGCTGCCGCAACACTACGAGCTCGCTGACGAGCCTTTCCTGGCGCTGTTTTGTCTGGGCGAGGGCAGTGGTGGTGGCTACGGCACGAACACTGAGCGCGGCATTTTCTGCGCGAGCAGCTCCCAGCTCACGCTGAGCCTGCTCGACTTTGAGACGCAGATCGACGATCTGCTGCTGAAGTTCGGCTTCTTCTTCCTGAAGCCACTCTTGCAAAGACATGCCGATTCGCAGCTTTCGTCCTACCCGATCAGGCGCAGGAACGAAATCATGGGTTGTGGAAGAAGCTGTGGCTCCGGACATGGAACACCTCCCCGAGAGAGTTTTGGATTCTTGGCACCGAGACAGTAAGGTGCGTTTCGTCAGAAATTCGTTGCAACAAACACTTGACGAAAAACACCTTGTTGTAAAAGAACGACGAACAAACCTAGCACTTTTTAGGTGCTTTGTCAAGGATAGTCTCAAAATAACCTTTATTTCTAGCAAAAAAAGAACCATTCCCTTTCAGGAATGGTTCTAAAATACCGTTTTATTTCTTAGCTAATTGCTGAAGTTTTTTAATCTGATCAATTTTTTCCCAGGGAAATTCAGGTCGACCGAAATGGCCATAGGTAGCCGTAGAACGATAGATTGGACGTAGCAGTTGCAGGTGCTCAATTATTTTCCCGGGACGAAAATCAAAAACGGCAGAAACCAGCTTAACCAATTGCTCGTCGGCAATTTTACCAGTACCAAATGTATGTACCGCTATACTTGTTGGCTCGGCCCTCCCAATGACGTAGGCAATCTGAACTTCAGCACGCTCGGCAAGACCGGCAGCTACAATATTCTTGGCGACATACCGCGCCATGTACGCACCCGACCGATCAACCTTGGAAGCATCCTTACCCGAAAAACACCCACCACCGTGCCGCCCCATGCCGCCATAGGTGTCGACAATAATCTTACGGCCAGTAAGACCAGCGTCCCCATGAGGACCGCCAATTACAAAACGACCCGTCATGTTAATGTGAAATTCTGTTTGAGCGTCGATATACTGAGCACACACGGGTTTGATAACGTGCTTAATAATATCTGCTCGTAATTGCGATAGCGAAACTTTTTCATCATGCTGCGCTGACACGACTACATTTTTTAAACGCACTGGTTTATTATCAATGTATTCGATAGCCACTTGGGTTTTACCATCGGGCCGAAGATACTTCAAAATATTTTTCTTACGAACTTCTGTGAGGCGACGAGCGAGTGCGTGCGCCAAGCTAATCGGAAGGGGCATCAGTTCGGATGTTTCGTTACTCGCATAACCGAACATAAGTCCTTGGTCCCCCGCTCCTTGTTTTTCGACACTTCCCCGCGTAACTCCTTGATCGATGTCAGGTGACTGCTGGTGAATCGTCGACATAATACTGCTGTACTCGGCGTCAATGCCATAGCACGCACTTGTGTATCCAATATCATGTAAGACGCGGCGTGCAATTTTTTGCGCATCGATAGTGGCAGTTGTTTTAATTTCCCCGCCAATAATAACGAGGCCAGTGGTCGTAAAACATTCAATGCCAGCGTGAGCATTTTTATCTTGTTTGAGAATTTCATCGAGAATAGCATCGGAAATCTGATCACATATTTTATCGGGGTGCCCTTCGGTTACAGATTCCGATGTAAAAATAAAATGAGACATACAAATACAAAAAAATAAAACAATGCGTGTTTTATTTTTAGTAGTAGATAGAAGCTGGCAGCCAGCGCTCTTCAGAGCATGAGCGAACCTGTCTGCCGATAGGCAGGGCCAAGGAAGTTGTTGAACAATAATTGTTTGATCGACCGTGGCAAACAATGTAATCAGCCAACAACTAACACCATCTTACGACTAAAAACACAACGCTTATAACAAAGTATACGCTTATGTACAAATTATACAACAGCATATAGCGAATTAAAAATTCTGAAGCAAGCTAAAGACAATACCTGCAATCACGAGCACACAAACTGCTCCCGTTAAAAACCAAGCCGGAAAACGACTGAAAGGACGCGCTCCAAATACGCCCCGTGCCTTCGCACGCCAATATACCAAGATCATTATGAGCACTTCAAAAGCGATAAACAAAGCACCAACAACATTTAAAATACTAATAAAATTTCTGAGACCAGCCACAAAAAGAATAATGGGCACAATAAAAACGAGCCCACTACTTATAACTGGACTGAGGTGATCATCCCACAATAAACTTTCTTTGAGAGCGATACCAAGACCTACAAAGCTCGTTGCCATTGCAAAGAGTGCGAATAAATTACTTATGAACAATACACCATTACCAAAGCGCGCTGCGAGCGCAATAGTAGCAACCGGTGTCGTAGCTGTACCAAGCACCCCTACAACAGCAGCAGCAAAGAGTACATAGACTATTATTGGAATGAGACTACCTATAATTACTGCCTTGCGTAATTTCTTAGGATCATTTTCCAAGAGCGCTTTTGCCTCGATCACTGCGGGACTTCCGTGGAGGGCAAATAAAATAATGCCGTATGGGAATAATAATTGTGCAGTATTGGTGTAGAGCCAATTACCGACATGCACTGAACGAAATAGAAACAATGAGAGTCCGGTAATAATAAGAATGACTAAAAAACTTAAAAATTTTTGCATTTTTTTGGCGGCGCTCAAGCCGCGCCAAATAATAATACTTCCTACAACCCAAAAAGCAATACTCCACCAAAAAGGATTACCACCAATAAGTAAGCTGAGCACTTCACCCTCACCCACAATATAGGCAAGGAGTGCACCATAACTACTCAGCACAATCGTGAGCGACAAAAGGGTACACGCCCACGACCCAATGTACTTTCCAGCAAGCCCGGCCAATTGAAAACGCTCCGGTGTATTTTCAGCAGTTTCACTGATCATCAGGTTAAGGCAAACCATAAGTACACCAAAACCGAGTAAATACAGTAGCCCTATTTTAAGCCCTACTTGCATGATGGCATAAGGTATACCAAGCACCCCAGCACCAATCGTCATGCCGGTAATTAAAAAAACTCCTTCAGCGACTGAGCCACCGGAGCGAGAAATAATTTTACCAGGATGAGAAGAAACTTTTTTCACGAAAAAAAATAAATATGCATATAGTATAGCGTATTTTTACTTTTTATTACAGATTGTTTTTAAAAACAGAACGGCGGCCAGAGAACCTGGCCGCCGACGAAAGAGCGCGAAAATTGAGAAATAGTACCTAGGCCGCCCGCGCCATAGCAGGGATAAGCGACCCGCCTCCACGCACCCGGTCGCCCGTCATGTTGCCGTGACTGAGCATGCTGACCGCCCTTGCTCCCCGCTCGTTGAACGAGACCTCAATCTGATACAAAGACCCCATTATGCGTGGGTAAGCCTCCTGGTAGTAGATAAGCCAGCTCGACCCTTCCGGAAGCATCACTGCCTCATCGAGGAAGGTAAAAAGAGTGAGGGGATCCGCCACGACGAGCAGGGAGGGCAGGCTCTTCGCGCGGATAGCGCTCATGGCATCGCGGCAGAGTGTAGTCTGCGCGGGCGGCGGTAGAAGTGGCTTGCGCACGACTGACGCGGCGACACGCATCCCGTCCAGCAAGGCAAGCGCGTCACCCTTCGCCTTGGACGAGATGACCACAACCCCCGGAACGACCAGGTCTTGGCGCTGGTCGAACAGCGCCCGCACCCGGGTGCCAGCGAGCATAGTCGGACCGCGTCGCTTGGTGGGCTTCAGCTCATGGAGCGTTGCAAAACAGAACAGGTTCACTGTGGAAAACGGAGGAACTTTCGAGGGCATCGTACTTCTCCTGGAGAAGAGGGTGGAAACTTCGAAACAGAAGGCAGTGCGTCGTACCAATCGTGATACTGCACACTGCCCCCTGCTCCTTAACGGTTCAAAACTATTGCACAATCAAAAGAACAATCAATTTTTATGGATATTGTTGGGTACCACTTTTTTGCTACTCCGTCAAGGGTATAAACAAAAAAACCGCTTACTATAAGCGATTTTTTATGTGTGGGCACTGAAGGATTCGAACCCTCGACCCTCTCGGTGTAAACGAGATGCTCTAACCAACTGAGCTAAGTGCCCTCAAGATGAGGTTTGTTTTTAACTCTAACACTATACAAAACCCATCAAAAAAAGTCAATACACACCCGGCCTATTTATTCAGACTTTTGGCGTACTCGGCAAATTCGCCTCTCCCCGCTTCGGCCTGCAGATACCACCATTCGGCCCCCCACAAATAAATACGTGAAAAACCTACGCGATGAGCAAAAACCACATTCTTTTTAAGTCGCTCAATACTCATACTTTTATCTTGTTCTTCGATTGAAACTTCAGTAATAGGTTTGTCGGGTAGCCAAGGCTCGGCCTGAAGCTCAATGATAAAAGCAGTTTCAGGAGAACGTTTGGCGAGCCACGCGCGGGCCCGGTACAAACTCGCGGGAAACCAGTCATAATGCAAATAGCCTGTATATTTGTTCCAAACAATCTTATACAACGTTGTCCCAAAGTAATCTCCAATACGAGCTGTGGTCTGCCAACTATTTATTTCTCCACTATCGGTCACGAGCGTGCCGTGAAGTGGATCAAGTTTTTTTACTAACGCTAATTCAGCCTCTAGGTCCGCAACAGAAAAAGGCGGACAAGAACCAAAATCAAGTAACGGCTCATTTTCCACCTGCCAGATTTCGAGTGCAGGATGATTTTTATAACGTTCTACAACTGTAGAAATATATTCAGTGCGAGCGGCCGCGTATGCTGAATCCGAAAGCGTCGTTGCCCAAGCGGGCAGGTGGCATTCGGGCCAGTGCGGTGTTTTCTGTCCGACAGCCAAAACAACTTTGACCTCTGCGGCTGCCGATTGATTCATTAATGAATCAAGCTCTGTAAAATTAAATTTGCCTGGGCTAGGTTCGACAGTGTCCCACTCAGCGGCCAAGCGAACGTCTTTAAATTTCCAGTCATTAATAATAGTCGCAAATGTTTTCTGAGGATCGATTCCTAAATAGCGTGCGTACTCTGGACTGAAGGTAACTCCATACCGCACAGGGCTCGGCGGCGCAAAACTAATCACTTGCATGCCAACAATAAAACTACCAACCAGAATAGCAACGACAATCAATTTTAAATATGTCGAACATTTCACAGCAGCGTATTAACGAATAATTAAAATGAGTCCGAGAGCAATAACGATAACTCCAATAATTTCCTGCACGATCTCTCGCCCTTGATACTCTTCTTTAAAAACAGCTGGGCGAATTTTAGAGAGCAGTGCAACCAAGCCAATTAAGAGAGCAAACTGAGCGCCGGCGAGCGCATTAACAATCGTAACACTACCAATCGCTGTTGCATACTGCAGCAGGACTACACCAAAAAAACCAACTACTTTTTCAATCACCACAATGCTCGTCTGACCTAATGATTTTGTCGGCGCTGTTTTCTGTTTGGCAGTAAAAAGAGCTCTGCGGATAGACGGCAGCGCCAGAAGCACAATACCGACAAGCCCACTGAAGCCACGTGTGTAGACGAAGCCGGTGAGAAACCCATGGACATCATAGGTATATTTTGCAGTCACGTGCGAAACAGCAAAAAAGAAACCGGCAAGCACACCCCACATAACTCCACGGTGAAATCCTTGGTGAAGACGACTCTTTTCAAAAGCAATAATGAGCGAACCGAGGATCAAAATACCAATACCAACTAACACTTGGGTAACGATAACTTCACCTAGAAAAAAATAACTTAGGATGAGAACAAAAAAAGGAATGACTGCACCCAGCAAAGGTCCGATGTGACTAATCTCGCTTTCTTGTATAGCGGTATACATGGCTGCGAGGGCCGCCGCAAACATAAGACCGCTACAGAGAGCCACACTATAATCCATTACTCCAATAAGTCGTTCAGTTCCAAACGGCAAAAGTAAAAAAACGGGCAATGCGGTAATTGTCGAATAAAATAAAAATAACGTCGGCTTGACCGTTGTTTTTTCGAGAATAAATTTATTAAGAATTGAGTCAACAGCTTGAAAGCCGTACCCGATGAGCGCAAGTATAATTGACATAGCTTTCTTCAGTATAGCAAAGACTATGTTCAAAGAGAAGTTAGTTCGGCTGTGGGCAAAAAATATTTTTGTACAGAGCTGAACGATCGTCTAGAGCAGCGCCGCGTCCCGAAGGACACCGGCTACTACTCTAGACGATACACGCGTTTTCACGCCACTCGAGCCATCTCCGGATTGCTCACCGGCCTTTTTCTGACCTCCTCGATCACCTGCTCAATCGCTGTGCAATCAGGATGATCGCGGTTATCACTCATGATCTGATCGATCATGGCTTCCCCGCCCGGTCTGCCACGGAGGTCTTTGATCATCTGCCGGATGACCTCAAGGTCGACGAGGTGGCTCGTGACGATCCTTTCGGTTCTGGCAATCTGAATCTGGCAATCATCATTGAAGATTTCGCTACAGGCGCGGCACCGCACACCTGTTTTCAAAACCACTGCGTAGTCCTCTGACTGAGTGCCGGCCAGGGCATGGGTGCAGTTGGGAAAGTGCTTTGCGTGTTTCTCGGCTGCGGTCATCGAATCCTCCCGATAAATGTCAGGGCGGCGTGATTGCGAGCCCCTTCGCTTCAATTCACATCTATGAACTCAAGCGAAAGGGCCACACATTTGTAAAGAACGACTCTTAAATAAAATCACCCGTTGCCTTGGGGCCTCGGGTGATTAATGAAAAGCTTTTTTATTTTTTACTTCAAGCTTTCGGTATAATCACCCGTTGTCCAAAGATCGCATACAAAAATGCGGGTCATTGGATTGACCTTGGAAAGGTTCTGGCAATTGAAACTTAAAGAATGTTCCATATTTTTTTAACTTTCCTAACGTACCAACAGTTTTGAGGGGCGTCAAGACAGTTATCCACACACGCTTTGCTGCTGGTAACATACGAAGAAAATCGTTATACTACAGGAATAATATACATCTATGCCTGAAAAAATGGGATCGTGGGCAAAATTGGTAGCGGGAGCCGCTTTGGGCGCGGCCATGAATGAATCAGTAGTACGGGCAGAAGAAGTACCCCAGACTCCTGAGGTCACCTTGAAAAAAACTCCGTCAAAGTCACCGGAGGAGATTGCTCAAGCGCTTATTATGGACGCAGAAAAAAATAAGTACGTTCAACGGGGAAGTCTCGATGCTCCCAACTTAGACAAAGGTGGGTATATGGTTGGCGCTCGGCCGCTGCCGCTGACCGCCGACCAACAACGCGCAATAAAACCGCTTCTGACATACCAACGAGAAACCTGTCTCATGATTCCGCAAGGGACAATTGAAAGCATGGACCCGCAAAAAAAAGTAATTACAATTAAAACGTTTAATGGGCAAAAAATAATCTACCAGCCACCGGACACACATTTTTTTGAACAGTTTAAAGCTGGCGAAAAAATTGGGTACAAAATTGTTTTTCGTGGTAACAAAGAGCGACCGGTAGAATTTATTTGTCGACTACCATTTATAACCTATGCAAATCCTGCTGCTGAACCTCACCAAGCTACTATAGCGCGCGAACAATCAGTATCACTTGACGCTTCCGCTTCGGAGACAATGACCTACGTTCTCGTCCCTAAACCTGCTGATCCTACTAAACCTGGCGACCAAGCATTATGGATACTCGAACGCCTCTACGGAGCACAACCAACAATTCCCCCACTCAGGATGTCAAACAAAGCTATCAATGCACTTTCCGAACAAGATGCTCGCCGTGACCCTGGAATCCATCATAACAAAGTAATTCCTCCGTTGCGGGGTCCGGGTGACAAGCCTAAACCTACCGCACAAAAGCTGAAAAAATAGCCTTTAAACAAAGAACCCTCCACGTGGAGGGTTCTTTGTTACCCCTCTTATTAGCCATCACCTAGCTACGGGAGAGCCATTCTAGCAGAAGTATTACAGTTTTTTGGCTAAAAATAGGCACTTCTTGCTCTTGACAAAACTGCCAAAATATGCTATACTTCTTCGTTAACTAAAGTTACCTTTTACAGGTATGCGTATTATCATGATCGGACAAAAAGGGCTTCCAACGCAATACGGCGGTATCGAACGCCACGTTGAGGAGTTATCCGTTCGTTTGGCCAAACAAGGCCACGATGTTTTGGCATACGTTCGTGCTTGGTATACTCCAAAAACCCTTACTTCTTTCCAGGGGGTCAGCCTCATCCATACGCCTACGGTCCATAGTAAACATTTGGATGCAATTGTGCATACATTTACTTCGACCATACATGCTCTGTTTCAGAAAGCTGATGTAATTCACTACCATGGTGTAGGTCCTGCTCTCCTTAGTTTTATTCCGCGTATTTTTGCGCCCAAAACTAAAGTCGTTGTTACCTTTCACTGTATTGACCGTTACCACCAGAAATGGGGCTTCTTTGCCCAGTTACTTTTGCGTCTTGGTGAAAAAGCAGCCTGCTTCTTCCCACATGAAACAATTGTGGTTTCCAAAACCATTCAGAATTATTGCGTCAATGAATATAAGAAAAGTACTACCTACGTACCAAACGGGGTAACCATGCCCGAAGCAGTTGGTACGAGCACGCTCAAAGTATGGAATCTAGAACCACAAAAATATGTCCTCATGGTTTCACGTCTCGTGAAACATAAAGGAGCGCACTATTTGGTAGAGGCTTGGCAGTTCTTGAAAAAGAAATACCCAACTCTCGTGGCCGACCAAAAACTGGTTATCGTTGGCGGCAGTGCTTTTACGGATAGTTATGTTGAAGGACTTAAGCGTAGCGCCGCTGAAGACCCAAGCATTATCTTCACTGATTGGCAAAACGGTCAGCCGCTTGAAGAACTCTACGGCAATGCCACGCTGCTCGTGCACCCTTCGGAAAATGAAGGCTTGCCACTCACCGTGCTTCAGGCTATGGCTCACGGCCGCCCAGTACTCGTGTCTGACATTCCAGAACACCAAGAAATTATTGCTAATGCGGATTTTCATTTCCGCAACGCGAGTGTTCCGTCGCTCATCGAAAAATTGGTCAGCCTCCTTGGCAACCAAAAGCAGATCGCCGAAACAGGACTCTACAATAAAGTAATCGCTAGTACGAATTATCAATGGGATCAGATTGGTCTTGATACGGTGGCCGTCTATGGCACTAACCCTACTGCTACGTTTAAAACTGTCCGAGCGATTGAAGCGTAACAACCCGTTTTAGCCAGACAACCCCTTCACGGGGGTTGTCTGATGCTTTTAGGCCTTAGTGAGGCTTGAAAGGATCGTCAAAACCAGTGGAGGCTTTATGAGCGGACATACGATGAACATGGGTCCCCTGACCATCGTTATCACAGTCACCGACGCAGGGGTGCCTACCGATCGAATCGCCGAGATCGGGTTCAGCTCCTCCGCCATTGAATGCATAGAGTGGGAGCGAGCCAATCCCCAGGCCAACGATCGCCTCGTGTCGACCACCGAGTACGACAGCGGCCAGTGCTACGAGGAGGTCGAGCGCGCTGTGCTGCAGTGCCTCACCGAGGCCGAAGCAGACGGCATGGGTGCGGTCATGATTCCAATGCCGCGCTTCCTGAACCTCTGGGACGACATCTGTCTGCGGGTCAAGAGCGCCCTCGAGCAGCATATCGCGAACATGAGGGCCGCTACACCCCGGCTCCACACAGTCATCTTCGCCTTCTCGGCAGAGCCGAAGTCAGACATAGATAGCTTTGCCACAGCGCTGCGCTAGGAGATCCATTCACACCACCCGTCGTCGGCGCTCCTCGCCGACGACGACCAAAAAAATATCCCGACTTTGTCGGGATATTTTTATTTTATTTTTTTATCACTTCCGCGTACACACTTTCCAATTTTTTAAAATAATCATCAGGAGCATGATTCGTCGCGATCAATTTCCTGCCACGTTCCACCATCGCCTTCGCTTCGCTATCAGATAGAACCATCGCCTTTCTAATCACCCGCGCCAAATCATCGCCGTCCTCGGGCTTGGCCAAAAATCCTGTCTGCCCATCAATAATCATCTCCGGCGTTCCACCGCGATTAACACCCACAACAATACGTCCGTAACTTAAAGCTTCTAAAATAGTAATCGAACAATTTTCATAAAATAATGATGGCACGACAATCACTCGGGCGCTCGCCATTACTTTTTGCCAAGCGGCATTTTCTACCCAGTGCAAACGCTCCACATGCGTCAGGCTCGACTGCGCAATGTAGCGGTCGACCCATACATCATCGGGCCCGCTTCCCGCTACCGTAATCGGCAGATCACGAAGCTGCGAGGCTGCCTGTAAAAAGAGGCGTATCCCCTTTTCATAATGCATACGTCCGAGATAGACAACCCTGTTTCCAAGGGGCATTGGTTCTGGTCGGATTTCAAATGGATTTAAGACGACACGCATTTTCTTTTTGGGAAATCCATATTCAACCATCTTATCCATCATAAACTGGCTGGGGCAGATGAACATATCAAGATGCTCCCAGATGCCTTTGAGGTGATAATAATATGCTTCAAGCGTACCGGCGATACTGGGCAGTAAACGGTTATCGATACATTTATAGCGCACGCAATTATACATTTTTTTCTTGAACAAATCTTCCCGGAGCTGCTGGCCGTAGAGCATGCTATGATTCGGGCACATCGGAAAAACATCATGCACGGTGAGCACCGTTGGAATTTTGAGTTTATGGAGCGTCGTAAAAGTGGTCGCGGAAAGATGGTGATAAATATTATGCAAATGCGCTATCTGAGGATCAGTTGCTAAAACCAGCGCTTTTAATTTTTTTTTAATTTCTGGTGCTACAAATAAATGACGAAATGTTTTTAGAGCTGAGGAAAGATCTTGCTTGCCAAGAAGCTCTGGAATTTCGGGCGCGAAGTAGCCGCCATATTCACTCGGTAGATTCTTTGAGTGTTGCATCGAAAACTCGATCACTTCGTGCCCGCGTTTCCGAAGACCATTAATCGTATCAAAAAAAACCACCTCGGCTCCGCCGCGACGATAGAAAAATTTGTTAGCCTGCAAAATACGCATAGGAGCAAACTATTTTTTAGCAATCACCACAATATTTTTTCCTTTGTGACTATCCACTTCTTTACCGGCTGTCGCATAGTACATTTTTTCAATCGTAAATCCAGCTTGCTCTATAAGTTCGGTGAGTTCTGGAAGTTGAAAATCATGATAATAGCGATCCGCCAAGACTTCACCCTCACCATCTTTCCAAGGAATCAAATAATCATGACTATTAAGCTCGGTCCATTTGGATTTTTGTTTTTCAGCCCAATCACTGGTTAAATTCCAGACGGTGAGAAGAAGTTGCCCACCCGGAGCAAGTTCTGAGTAGATCTGTTTAAGGAGTGAAAAGCGAGAAAGTGAATCAGGCAAATGATGAAACGAAGCGATCGAGTATGCGACATCGAAGGAGCTTTCCGGAAATTTCTTTTCTGAATCAGCGGTTGAAAAAAAACGCACCTGGGCATCGTCCACTAAATGTTCAAAGGTTTTTTGAGCTATTTTCAAGAGTTCTTCGCTCTGATCTACCCCAGAATAATCGAGCCGGGCTGGACCGTGGAGGGTTGGGTCAAGCTCAGTCAGGGTTTGATCAAGTAAGTATAACAAACGGCCGTTGCCACACCCCCAGTCAAGGACGCGTTGACCCGGGCGAATAAATGGTTTAAACTCTACTAGATCCGATCCGGCCTCAAAACGGGTACCGGCAAAGGCCTCGGCAATCGCATCATAATCTTCCTTGGTTTTTTGGATTAAATCTACCATAGCTTCTATTGTGTCATTAACTGAAAAAATAATTCTTGCTGCTCTAGAAAAACTTCCCACAACGGAGGAAGGTTTTAACGTCCTTAAACGCAGCTTAATGGCCGGTGAAAAACCAGAAACGAACCTCCCGGACAAGACAGAACTGCTGGTAGCATATCATGATTTAGTCAAAAATAACAAGATTTTACCCAGCGAACATTTGGAGCGTATGCTCATGCGCCGGGCCGTACGAAGCCTCTCAGGGGTGGCGGTGATCACGTCACTCATTAAACCGTATCCTTGCCCTGGTCAATGCGTGTACTGCCCCTTTGACGAACGGATGCCCAAGAGCTACTTGTCCGAAGAACCAGCCGCCATGCGCGCCCTCATGCTCGAGTTTAATCCTTACGAACAAATGGCCCGCCGCATTGAAGCCCTCCAAAATAACGGACACCCCGCAGACAAGATTGAATTTATTGTCAAAGGCGGAACTTGGAATTCGTATACCCTCCAATATCAATATTGGTTTATTTTGAAATCTTTTGAAGCATGTAATACACTCGGCCAAGAAGGAGTAACTATTTCAACACTCACCGAAGACTCCCCCCTTGTAGAAATTAAAGCTGAACTTGCGAAACAGCAAACCATTAACGAGACCGCTAAACATCGCATTATTGGCCTTACACTCGAAACACGTCCAGACTGTATTAACTACCACACCATTTGGCAGATGCGTGAAATGGGCTGTACGCGTATTGAACTTGGCATTCAGCATACTGATGATGCTATTTTAGAACTGACAAAACGCGGTCACGGGAGCAAAGAAGCAATGCGTTCCATGGAACTCCTCCGCAACTACGGATTCAAAGTTGATGCACATCTGATGCCACAACTACCTGGCGCAACCCCGGAAGCGGATTTAAAAATGATGCAGACTATTTTTTCTGACCCTGGATATAAACCCGACATGATCAAAATTTATCCATGTACCGTTGTCAAAAATTCTGAACTCTACGAATGGTTTTTGCAAGGAAAATATACCGCGTACTCCGTAGAAGACCTGATCGATATTTTGGTGAAATTTAAACCAACTATCCCCTATTATGCCCGTATTTCGCGTCTTATTCGTGATATCCCGGGTCAATATATTGAAGAGGGAAATACTGTCACCAACCTTCGCCAAGTGGTACAACTGCGCTTAAAAAAATTAGGCACGCCGTGCCGCTGTTTACGTTGCCGCGAAGTGGGTCACGTGGATCTGAATAAAATTTCTGATCTGACGCCGCATTTATTTGTTGACGAGTACGACACGCACGGTGGCACCGAATATTTCCTGAGCTTTGAAGATAAAGATCGTACGGTAGTATTTGCCTTTTGTCGTTTGCGTATTGTTGATTTTGCGTCGAGTGAATTGCCGAAAGAAGCGATTCGCTACCCCGCATATATTCGCGAACTCCACACCTACGGAAAATTATTGAACATTGGCGTCAAAGACGACAACCAAAGTCAACATAAAGGACTTGGTAAAAAATTATTGGAAAAAGCGGAAGCAATTGTCACCGAGCACAGCGTTGATAAACTCGCTGTTATTTCTGGAGTTGGTGTTCGTGACTACTATCGTAAGTGGGGATATGAGCTGGAGAATACGTATATGGTAAAAAATCTAAAAAATAAAAATAGTCTCTAGGGACTATTTTTATTTTAAAGCCTTCTCTACTCTTCTAACAATCATTGCTACCAAAGTAGAAACGGAGACAGACGCGTCACACACCTTGCCTTCCTGGGGCAGAAGAGCAGTGTCGGTTGTCTCCTTGGGAAGCGCCTAGCGCTTTGGGTTGTGGCAGATCATCTTGGTCACGAGCCCCATCCAGTAGGACTCGAAGTTCCAGTCGCCGGCCTGGCTGTTGGTCGTCGCCTTCGACATGAAGGCAAGCGTCGCAGGCCCCACATCGTTCGCGATGCTGCACCCATTGCGGGTGTAGTAAGGGTTCATCACGAAGTGATAGCTGGCCACCAGATCTGGTGAGGACTCAGGATAGCAGAAGCGCCACCCGTCCACCCAGCCGAGGCGCGTCTGCTCGCTGGCGCAGGAACCGGGGTCGCCAGGGTCAGGCAGCGCGGACGGGGGTGGCTCGTCGGTCGCCGGGAAATCCGCCTCGTTGCAGGCGCCACAGCCAAGCACTGTCGTTAGCAGTGCGCTACAGAACCAATACCTCTTCATGTACAGCTCCTTTTTTGAGGCCAAAACGTGCACTGAATTCTTATCTATTCTCCTCGTGCGTATGCATGAAGAATAAAGGATTCTATCATAAAAATTGACTTTTGTCAATATGATCCATTTGACAACCTACCAACTCACCCACTAAACTAATCGCCACGAGGTGCCCACCATGTCAAACATACTCCTGATCAGCTCAAAAGAGCAGACAGAGCGACGCGAAGGATTTGCAGCCCAGCTTCGCCAGAAAGGTTACCACACGGTCACTACAGAGAGCGCGGCGCCCGGTGCGCTCATGAGTCCGATCAACCTCATCGTTCTTATAACCAGGAACTTCGACGAGACAGCAGCATTGCTGCGGACTACAGCACACCTCAAGAAACCCCTCCTGATCTGGTGTGAGGGCGCTTTCAGGCAGCGGGACAGTGAATACCTCGCTCGCCAGTACAACAACATCAAAGGCATCTTGGCCGGCGAGCGCTTTCCGAAGACGGAAGACGACTTGTTTACGAGCCTCAGACAGGCCATGCTCTTTCTCTTCTAACCAATCACGGCCGACCTCTCGGCCGTACAAAAAAGAACTTTTTTAAAAGAGTTCTTTTTTGTTCATGATAACATTGCCATTCTGAGGCAGAAATGATACTTTACTAGAGCATTTTAACCCAAAGCCATGCAACTTCCTCCTGAATCAATTATTGCTTCCGGCCCTGTCATTATTGAAAATGACAAAGTTTTATTAAACAAAGAATACAAACCAGAGGGCCTGAGTCTGTGGATGTTTCCTGGGGGTGAGGTTGAGCGATTTGATATCTCGCTTGAAGAAGCATGTATGCGCGAAGTCCGCGAAGAACTTGGTATTGATGTAAAAATCGTTAAACCACTTCGTCCTATCTTGCTACAACAAAAAGATCGTGTTGTAGTGCTCATCCATTTTCTCGGTACTCGAATAGGAGAAGTTACTCCCGGACCCGAGACTGCTGCCTGGGATTGGCATGATATTCGCAATCTCCCACCGGACTGCGCTCCAAATGTATACACAATAATTAACGACTATTTAGAACAGCTATGATTTACGAATCTTTAGAATTTAAGTAACAAGGAGGCAATAAGCTTGTTTTTTAATTTTCTAAAATTCCTATGACTCCTTCTTTACAAGATTTTGACCACGATATTTACGAAGCTATTGAAAACGAGCATCGCCGTGAGTCCGAAGGACTTGAACTTATTCCTTCTGAAAACTTTGTTTCTGCAGCTGTGCTCGAAGCCCTTGGCTCTATTCTGACGAATAAATATTCCGAAGGGTACATTGGTAAACGCTACTACGGTGGCTGCGAGTACATTGATGTAGTGGAAAGCCTCGCCATCGAACGCGCTAAACAACTTTTTGGTGCTGAACATGTAAACGTACAACCGCTTTCGGGCGCACCGGCTAATATTGCGGTCTATTTTGCCCTTCTCAAACCTGGAGACACAGTGCTTGGCATGGACCTCTCACATGGCGGCCACCTTACCCACGGCCACCCCGTAACCGCCATGGCCCACGTTTTTAATTTTATCCGCTATAAAACCACGCCTGACGGACGCATCGATCTTGATAACTTGCGTTCCATGGCTCTTGAACATAAACCAAAAATTATCTTGGTGGGCTACTCGGCCTATTCACGCGAAATTGATTACGAAAATATTAAAAAGATTGCTGACGAAGTGGGTGCAATTACTATGGCAGACATTGCTCATATTGCAGGCCTCATTGCTGGAGGCGCGATGAATAATCCTGTTCCGTTATTTGATGTTGTGACCACGACAACCCACAAGACACTTCGTGGACCTCGTGGCGGCATGATTATGTGTAAAGAAAAATTTGCAGCAGCGATCGATAAATCAGTTTTTCCTGGGCTACAAGGCGGACCGCATGAAAACAATATTGCCGCTAAAGCTGTTGCTTTTAAAGAAGCACTCATGCCTGAATTTAAAGTATACGCAGCGCAAATTAAAAAGAATGCTAAAGTGTTAGAACAAGAGTTTAAAAAAATGGATTACAAAATTTGTTTTGGTGGGACCGATAACCACCTTCTCTTAATTGACGTGACTCCTAAAGGCTTGTCAGGCAAAGAGGCCCAAATCGCTCTTGATAAAGCTGGTATTACGCTCAATAAAAATATGATTCCCGATGACACTCGTTCACCTTTTGATCCTTCTGGTATTCGCCTCGGCACCCCAGCTTTAACAACCCGCGGCATGAAGGAAGATGAAATGCGTAAAGTTGCCGCTTGGATCGATGTAGCAATTCAGAACTTCACCAACGATGCAAAATTAGCAGAGATCCGTGCGGAAGTTAAAACATTGGCCGCCCAGTTTCCGCTGCCAACTTAAAAGAAAACATATAAAATAGCCGCGATGCGTATCGCGGCTATTTTTGTATATACTATTTTTTATGAATTCGTGGTAATTGTGTACGGCATTTCTATAGCGCTAGGAACTATAGCTACTATTGCATTTTCTTCAGCAGTGAGTCCTAAAATTTTAGCCATGTGTTCTTGCAGTTCGGTAGTAAGTGTTTTTTTAACCAAGATACTCGGTGTTACTCCCCAATACCAAATTAAACTACGCGCCACTTTTAGCGTGGGCACTGCAGCGGCGATCGGAAGCTCCAAACGTAATTTGCTTACGCGTGGCACTAGCGGCATTGCAGCAGCCTCAACCGCAATTGCCCGAACGCGCTCGGTACTGGTAACGAGCTGTACGAGGCGAGCCAAGACCGGCTCCAGCGTACTGGTTGTTTGCGTAGAGCGCAGAGCATCATCATACGAAGATTGTTCGGTCGCGACAATAATGTCAGCCATGGTTTTGACCGTTTCCACAGGAAATTCTCCAGCCGCTGTTTCGTTGGTTAACAAGAGGCTATCAGCATGATCGATAACGCTGTTGGCTACATCAGTATATTCCGCTCGAGTGGGGCGACGACTATGCTGCATTGAGTCAAGCAGCTGTGTCGCAATCATTACTGGCTTACCTGCCAAGCGTACGGTACGCACAATATTCTTTTGTGTAATGGCAAGCATTGCTCCTGGCATTTCAAGCCCCAAGTCACCGCGCGCAACCATAATCCCGTCTACTACTTCAATAATTTCAGCCAAATTATTAACTGCTTCAGGGCGTTCAATTTTGCCAATAATTGTAATAGGTACTTCCGGTTGCAAATCCTGATCATTTTGTGCCTTGATAATAACCTGACGTAGCTGTTCAATATCGGCCGCTGTTTTGACAAAAGACAACGAAATACAATCAACCCCCATCGCGACGCCAAAAGCAACATCAAGAATATCTTTCTCACTAAGCGCTGGTATGGCCGTAAGTATGCTATCAGGAAAATTAAGGCCTTTGTGGGACTGAAGCATGCCCGCTTGTAGCACACTCGCTTCAATACGTGCGCCATCAAGTACCGTAATAACAACTTCTACGCGACCATCATCAATAAGTATATGCTGACCTACAATCAAATGTTTTCCAAGCTCTGGAAAGGTAATTGGAACAATTTGATCATGATATTCAGTAGCGGTCGTATCAAAAACAACTGTCTCACCTTCTTGCAGAAGAACACCCTTTTCGGGAAGCGAGCCTAAACGCATTTTTGGCCCCTGCAAATCCTGCATGATAGCAATGGGTTTACCAGTTTTTTGCTCAACTGCACGAATCGCTGCAATTAACTTGGCATGATCTTCATGAGTACCGTGAGAAAAATTAAGCCGGGCAAAATCCATGCCGGCTACAACCATTTTTTCAATTGTTACTTCATCACTACATGCCGGGCCAATCGTTGCTCCGATTTTGGTACGTTTTAACATAGCTTATTTTAAAAAGGTCTTTAACTGCTCCTTTTGTGAAGCATCGAGCGGCAAAAACTGAAGTGCATTCTGAAGCGAACTCGTCGGACTAATTTCACCAAATTTTGCCTGACGTGCAAAAGAATTGTAGTAATTAAAAAAAGGTCTAAAAAAAGGCGAAAGAAATACTATCGAACCGGCCAGTAAAGCAAAAAAGATAATAATCTTAAACCAGCTACCAAGCGTACTCCAAAAGAGCTTGCTATTGATGCGCCGATTTTGTTCGTAGATAATTTGAGACCATTTTAAATTTTTTTCAAGGAGTTCACGCAACGCAGCCGGACTTGTATCCTTGAGTGGTTTATCAGCCGCCACGAGAGGAGGCGCAACCTCTTTTTTTTCTACCACAGGCTCTACCGCCGCAGCGGGTTCTTGTTTGTGTTTAAACATAGACCTTAGATACCTTTTTGTTTTTTAATAGCTAATTTTTTAAGTTCACGCTCGAAAGTTTGCACGTCCTTAAAATCACGATAGACACTGGCAAAACGAATATAGGCTACCATATCAAATGTACGCAGGTGCTTCATCACCAATTCACCAACTTCTTTACTAGCTATTTCTCTACTTTTCTTTTTCTGAATGTCACGTTCAATCGAGTGAATCAAGCGATGGAAATGCTCTTTAGTAAAAGCACGCTTGGTAAGGGACCTATAGATACCGCTTTCCATTTTATCACGCATGTAACTTTCTCGCCGACCGTCTTCTTTTACCACAATAATATCTAACAGCTCCGTCTCTTCAATCGTTGAAAAACGAAAATGACAACGATCACACTCACGCCGCCTACGCACCGACAAACCGTCCTCAGTGGGACGAGTGTCCACAACACTTGTTTCCTTATTGTTGCAGACAGGACAATGCATAAGTACATCTAAACTAATAGTGTCATTCCCGCGCAGGCAGGAAGGCAAGAAAGATTTTTACACACCCATTTTTTTTCTGATAAAGGCTGGGATTTCCAGCTTATCGTCTTCGGAATCTTTATTTTTTTCTTCTTTACTTGAAGTAAGCGGTCCCGAGTTTGAAAGTGGAGAGAAAATAGGATTTGGCTTTTGAGTAAATTGTTTAAATTTCTTTTCTTCCTCGTCGTTTTCACGCTGCGTCTTGCGCAAAAAATTGCTAGGAATATATTTGCCACCGGCAAAAAGTGAATTCGATGATTCTTCTTCTTTAATTATAGCATTAGGACGACGATCATCAAAACCCGTTGCGACTACCGTAACGCGCATTGCCCCTGACATTGTTTCATCAATAATAGCACCAAAAATAACTTTAGCATCGTCTGCTGCCGAATTAGTAATTATTTTAGCTGCCTCGCTCACTTCAGTCATAGTCAGGTCAGATCCGCCACTAATGGTGAAGAGGATGCCGTGTGCTCCATCAATCGAGAGTTCGAGTAGTGGACTCGAGATAGCTTGCTTGGCGGCTTCGATAGCGCGATTTTCACCGCTTGCCGTACCGATACCCATCAAGGCTGACCCCGTGTCACGCATAATGGTTTTAACATCCGCAAAATCGACGTTAATAAGGCCAGGAACAGTAATCAATTCAGAAATTCCTTGTACCCCATGCTGCAAGACTTCATCAGCAATTTTGAAAGCATCAAGGAGAGTTGTTTTTTTATCAATGACTTGGAGAATACGATCGTTAGGAATCGTGATGATAGCGTCAACATTTTTAGAAAGTTGTTCCCAACCTTTTTGAGCGATGTCATTACGCTGTGGACCTTCAAAATTAAATGGTTTGGTAACAACTGCTACGGTAAGCGCGCCGAGCTCTTTGGCCACTTCAGCTACTACTGGAGCTGCTCCTGTTCCTGTACCCCCACCGAGGCCACAGGTGATGAAAACCATATCACTATCTTTCAGCATGTCGCGAATTTCGTTGATTGATTCTTCCGCTGCTTTACGGCCGACTTCTGGATCCATACCAGCACCAAGACCGCGAGTCACGCTTTTTCCAATATGTAATTTGTACGGAGCAGGATTATGGTGCAAGGCTTGCACATCGGTGTTGAGCGCGATAAAATCAATGCCACGATTTTTTCCATTCATCATGCGCGTTAAAACAGAGCCGCCGGAGCCGCCTACGCCCACTACTTTAATTTTAGCAATAGTTTCAATATCAGGTTTAACTTGGGGCATAGTAGTAAGAATTTAAGATGTGATTATGCAGGAAAATACCAGTGAATACATAATGTATTCAAGCTTGCTTTAAATAAAATAAGCGAAGATTTCCTCGCTAGTATAGTATATTGTCGGTACCGGAGTGTCAAGATAATTTTAAGCCCGCAAATAGGGCTTAAAACTAAGGTATCAAGGCTTTCATCCATTTTTTGAGCTGGCTCGAAACCTGATTAACGCGCTTAATACCGCCGCCAAATGAACCGCCGCCTTCATAGTTCGATCCACCGTTACCAAACTTCATAGTACTACCCCATTTAAGGAGACCGACAACGGTCGCAAAACCAAGATCATTAACTTTATCAGTAATACTCATCATGCTCAAAGGGAATCCAAGCGTAGCTGGAAGGCGTAAGGTTTTTTTTGCCAACTCAACCAAGCCCGGAAGCTTAGCGCCGCCGCCAGTAAAAATGACGCCAGCCGGCAAAAGTCCTGTTCGTTGCACACGGTTAAGCTCTTGATTAATCTTACGAAAAATTTCCTCCACGCGAGCTTGAATAATTTCCGTCAGATACTGTTTTTTCACTATTTCGTGATCAGGCGCCCCAACTTCATAAAGATCAATTTCGTCTCGCTTCCCTGCTGACTCTGTTAGGCAATCACCATATGCGAGCTTGACAGCTTCAGCGATATCAATTGAGGTTCGAAGACCAATAGCAATATCATTTGTAATATGTTCAGAGCCGATAGGTAAAACAGTTGTGTGGACAATATCCCCTTCTTCAAAGACAGCCAGGCTGGTCGTTGAAGCTCCAATGTTGACGACAATAACACCCAGTTCTTTCTGGCGAGGTGTAGCTACCGCTTCGGCAGTAGCGAGGATAGATAAAACTAAGTCTTCGATTTCAAGACCTGTACGATACACCGCTTTAGTAAAATTTTTAATTTGACCTGATGAACCAAGAATAATCTGAGTATCTACTTCAAGGCGAATACCAGTCATGCCGATCGGGTCTTTGATGCCACCCTGACCATCAATACTGAACATTTTCGGCAAGACATGCAAGACTTCATAGTTGAGCGGCGTTGCAATCGTACGCGAAGCATCGATTGCTCGCAGTACATCTTCTTCGCTGATTTCGTTATCGGCTTTGGAAACAGCGACAACACCCTTACTGGTTTGAGATAAAATATGTGAACCAGAAATGCCGAGCCAGACGGTCTCAATAGGCACTCCGGCCATACGTTCTGTTTTTTCTAGACATGCTGAGATGGACGAAACAACATCTTCAATACTGTTGATAACTCCTTTATGAATTCCCTGGCTTGGGGTCTCTGCAGCAGCCAAAATCTGCAATTCGGGCGTTTCATCGGGCCCTCGACTACCAAAAGTAGCTACGGCCATGCGCGTCGTGGCCGACCCAACATCAAGTCCGACGATATAATTATCCATTCCTTTTTTCATAAAAGCGGCAGAGGTTACGTTACAGACGGGTAGTATACACTATTTTAACAAAGCAAGAAAGTGTGGAACAAAAATTATCAGTCCAATGGCTGCAGCCACCAAAGTTGTGACTAAAACAGCGGCGGCCATGGTTTCTTTGATAAGCTGAACATAATGATTCAAACGGGGTTTTAAGAGGTCTGCGCAGTACTCAAAAGCAGTATTTAACAGTTCCATAATGAGTACAAGCCCGATAAGCAGGATAATGACGACAACCTCATACCCTCGCAATCTTAAAAGTCCTGCGGCAATAAACACCAAGATACTTACATAGATTTGTAAACGAAAATTTTGCTCCGACCGATAGACGGTGCCGAGTCCCCGAAGGGCTTCTTTAATACTGCTTCCTAAACGCTGAATATCCATACAACTACTTTTTAGAACTCTCTAGTGCTGCAACAATTTTTTCCTGTAGAGCAAACATTTTCTTAGCCGCAGATTCCTCTAGATGATCGTGGCCGGTTAAATGCAAGAGTCCGTGTGACAGCATGCGATAAAACTCTGCTTTAGGGGTAACTCCAAATCGCTTGGCTTGCTGAACAATGTATGGGTACGCTACATATACCTGACCAAGTGACTCGGCCGGGACTGAAGCATCTTCTTGCCAGGAAAACGACAAAACATCCGTTGGTTTATTTAACCCTCGATATCGTCGATTTAAATCTTGAATAATTTTATTACTAACAATATTTATTTCAACTGCAGACTTAATTTTTTTCTCAAAACCCTGAGCAACAATTACCACTCTTTTAATTTCTGCTTCAGAAAAAGGACAGGTAACCAGAATATTCACATCAACATGCATCATACAAAAAACTTAAAGATTTGGTGTTGTAGTACCAGTAGTTGTTTGGGGAGTAGTGAGCGTAGAAGTTGTTTCGGTAGTGAAAATAGGCGTTATAGTGCCCGCTGAAGCTGTCGCCTCTCCCGTTACAAAACTGCGGGCCATAACTTTAAGTACGGTACGATAATTTATAATATTAGAATCAGTTGTGTGATACACCAAGACATATACATGGTTGGCTGTAGGGAAATAATATACTAACCAATCTTGACGGCGATATCCTTTGCCATCGAAATAGGTATCAAAATTTTGAACATCACTATATTTTTGATCAGGTGCACGCTTTTGGAACCAAGTCGCAAAATCTTCGGTGGCTTCTTTATCAAAGACGCGTACTTCAATATTTTCTCCGGTAAGCGTACTAAATAGCATATCACGACTAGTTCCATCTACATCTCCCAGCGCCCAACTGATCGGATAGTAGAGCGTATATCCAAAACTAGGATTAGTGTATTGCTTAACTAAGCCTGAATCAAGTAATTTTTGAGGTTCCTTTCCAGCTGGATTATACAAATAAAACAGCTCATGACTATCACTGTACGTGTCACTATCTGTATCAGGAATGTTGAGATCAGTTGCAAAAAGTTCTTCTTCGCGATCCGTTAACTCATCTTTATCGGTGTCTACACTATCGCCTAATAAAACCGAAGGAAATGTAAGTGGCTGATCGGCAAGCGATACCGGAGTTGTAACCACTGGCTCAGTGCTCGAAGGGGTTATGAGCGGCGTCGTCGGTGCTTCTACAATTGGAGCGGTATCTGTAGGTATAGGGGTAGTAACAATCGGCACCACCGGAGTTTCCGGCTTTGAAGTGAGTACGTAATATAAGGTAACCCCCCCACCAATGACAACAAAAAGGCCTAACGCTGCAAGCGCTAGGAATTTTGGGTTTGCCAAAAGATTGGCTGGGTGGAGGACCTCACCACTTCCTACAGCTGTTTGTTTGTCGAGTAATTTCTTATCGGCCGGTGAAACTACTGCTCCACGATTAAGAACAACCTCACGGCTGACGTCCTTAAAGGTTACCACGGGATTCATGCCGCCATAAAAATCCGTCGGTATCACATGAATAGCGGCGACAACCGGTTCGTTGGTTGTATTGGTGGGAGTAGCTTTCTTATGACCAAACATAGGTAAATGCCAAACTGGCGAGGAGCGCAAAGCGCACTATTTTAATGAAGTGGTAGCGGTCGAAGTAGTGGCTGGAGAAGGCTGAGTCAATTTGCCGGGTCCAAGTGGGTTATATCCATTACGAACTTCATCTCCGTCTACATAACCATCACCGTCTGTATCAGGATTAAGCGGATTTGTTTTCCAGACTAAAACTTCTTCTCCATCACTAAGACCGTCTTTATCAGTATCGGCAATTGAAGCGCTTGTACCAAGCTGTTGCTCCTGTGTATCAGGTAAACTATCACGGTCTGTGTCTACTGACTCACCAAAGAGTACTGTGTCATTTTTTATCTCATTGGAGATACCGCTGGTAGCCTCGGTAGGCGCAGGAGTAGTCACGACAGGTGTGGTCGGCTCTGGAGTCGTAGGGGCTGGCGTAGTTTGCTCAGTTTGCGTAGGAGTGGTAGCGGGAGCTTTTTTGAAAAAACGAGAATACACCCACCACCCACCAATCGCGAGCCCCACAATAACTAAGCCAGTTAAAACAAATAAAATAATTCTACCGATCACAGGTTCTTTTGCTGGATACCCAAGTGGCTGGTTCGCCCCAGGCTGACTAGCGCCATAACTGAATGAAGCAGATTGATTACTTTGCGTCACACCGCTTGGTGCATCGGGAGCTTTACGTTTCAAAACACCAGCTGACAAAGCATCTGCGCCGCCCGTCATTCCGGCTACCGCTTGAGCAGGTTGTTGTTCTGGGGTCGCGTCCTGTGGCACATCAACACCTGAAAACATGTCTACCGGTTCCATAGGTAAATTTTGGGGCGGCTGTCCGCCTGAAGCGTTTGGTTCGTCAAACATAAACAAAAATTTAGTAAGAATTGGTAAAGTGTCTAAAATTAAAGTGTTTCTAGTTTACCACTACCACTAGGATTATAGCCGTTACGGACTTCTTCACCATCCGGGTGAGTATCGGCGTCGGTATCTGCTTTTAATGGATCAGTATGAAAAATCAGTATCTCATCTTTATCAAGCAAACCGTCTGCATCTGTATCAGAGTTTGCAGGACTCGTGCCATAGGTTTTTTCTTCCGTGTCTGAAAGGCCATCTAAATCTTGATCCGTTGCAGCCAAGAGCTCAACTTGAGCCTGAAAAGCATCGAGCTCAGGCGAAGGAGTGGTAGTAGTTATCACTATAGTAGCCGGAACAGTATCGATCGTTTCTGTAGTAGTTGCGCTTTCAATACCTGGCTGCGGCAAGAGTGCCTCATTCTTTTTGGTACGACTTAAAAACCAGATTATGCCGCCCGCTACGATAAGCACCACTAGTATACCACTAATTAGAAATAATTTCTTGCGATTTTCCATACAAGACCTCAATTAAAAGA
Source organism: uncultured Gammaproteobacteria bacterium (assembly GCA_964510495.1). Lineage (GTDB taxonomy): Bacteria > Patescibacteriota > Patescibacteriia > Magasanikbacterales > GWA2-37-8 > CAZECR01. The sequence goes on along the minus strand of CAZECR010000003.1, from coordinate 20,472 downwards.
ATTTACTTTCAGTAACTATTTTATTAACCGGGATTATACGGCTGGTAACCGGATCTGGAGTCGGTACAGTGGCTCGCTTGATATTAAAGACGTGCCAATAGTTAGCATTTGGATTATCCGATGGCGAAGCACTGTTCATATAGAAAGTCATTGCCGGGGTAGCAAAATGATTATTGGCAGAATCATTTTCTGGGAAGTATACATCAACGCGCAGTTTAGCAGTTGTTTTGTATCTGGCAATACTCTCACCACTTGTGCGCACATAAAATGCATACTGGTCATTAGTCATTTCAGAAGTAACCGTTGTACCATTATACGGTTTAGCATCTGTATTTACGAAGAAAGCTTCTTCGTTTGTGCTGTTTTTAGTGGTACCAAAACCATGATAACCGATACCATTAATGCGTGGGGCATTGTAGTAGGTAAGGCCACTGGATAATTTACCGGCAAACGTAGCACCTTCGGTCTTGCCTTTGCCTGCCAGAGGCACAGTAAAGCCACCATAAAAACCAGCCTCGCGCACCCAACTAACGACTACGCGAACATCATTTGGACGAACTTGATTATTAATGACTGGCGAGAGGACTAGATCGTACTGTTCCGGAGACACAGCTGCAAAAACTGGAAAATCGAAACGGTGAGTAGTATCTCCATTCAAACGGAGTGTGTACCGTGGGTCCCCTGTTGAACAAAGTGGGTAGCTGTTTAGTTTGACCTGATTACCCGTAGCTGTTGCGTCAAAAGCCGGATCTTTCAAAACATAATTCTTATCAGATTCTGCAGCCCAAGCAGTATGAGCAACTAATTTTTTGGGCGCCATATCAAGGCCGATATAAACGTCCATTGAAGAAGGGTTGCCCCCAGTCACAGCCCCATAAGCAACATTTCCGACCACATAACTTGACACTACTCCACCACCACCAAGGAGCGGATTGGTGCTCGTAGGTGAAAGCACGTTGATGAGTTCTCCAGCAATACCAACACCTTTGGTGTAATCAACACCGCATTTAGCACAGTTACTTGTTGGAACACCACAGACAGCGCCACAGGCAGGAGCACTTATTTCTTTTTTCTGAGTATAATCATCTTGAGGCTGCTCTGTACAAGACAATAGTCTGTAACCACCGTGCGCTGCGTTAAAGGTGTTTTCGGTCAATGGTGAAGCGCTTAAGACATACACCGATTTACTAACTGCATCCATGTCACAGATTTCGTTGCCAAAAGGTGTTCCTTGTACCACACCGTCCCCGCAGTAGGTCTTGGCTTGAACATCAATAATATTCTTACAATCATTAGAGCAGTATGCACAGGTTTTACCGTAACTTGGGTTACAGCTTTGTCCGTTAGCAGCACCTTTATCACAGGCTTCACCAGTATCTACTTTAGCATCCCCACAACGCGGTCCGTCACCAACCGCGAGCGCTGCTCCGCCAAGCGCACAGAACCAAGGGCTCTGCGCTTCAGCAGCCACCTCGCTACTCGTCAGAACACGATCGTAGACTTTGAGCTCATCAACACCACCATTTCCACCAAGATACACAGGATAATTTCGATCTGCAGACAAACCAATAACACCCGCATCACTCATACTGATGTTACCGTCGGCTAGCGGCTTACCGTCGACATAAAACTTAATAGCATGAACACTACTATTGGCGACCGTTACAGCAACATGGTGCCATTCCCCCGCCGAAAGACCTGTTGGGAGCACACCTTCTGCCTTACCAAAACGTCCGGGCGAAGAAAAACCAAGCTTGAGAATTTTATCGGTATTATAATAAGAGAAATTATAATCCTTCTCTGCTTCCATCGCATTTAAACCATTTTGTTTAAGCAAAATGTTTTTCCAGCCTTCTGCAGTGCCGGGAATTAATTTAATCCAAGCTTCTAAGGTAACATTGGCAACATCAAAGGATGTATAGTGCGGAACAGTAACAAAGTTACCACCACTAAATATAAAGGCACCATTATACTTTCCACTATTTGTAAATACAGGGCATTCATTCTTAGCTCCGTCGCAAACACCTTTGTTAATTCCAGACGCGTCAGAGAACGTCATTTTATCATCTTTCAATGAGGCTTCATCAAATCTCCACCAGGCAACAGCACTCGGATCAGTCCACTTGCATGAAGTACTACAGGAACGTTTGCCACCCTGATCTCCAACAGTACAAGCACTCGTAGCGCCATCGCAGTCTTCACCCCAATCACTTTGAACTATTCCATCACCACAATAAGGGCCGGTTGACTGACAATCCCAATTACATGAAGCGCTCTTTGTTTGGGCATATTTAATCTTGGCTTCGGTAATCAACTTGCAAACGCCACCATACGAGGATTGCACTCCATTTACGGCATTACAGTCCACGGACACTGAACATGGCTGTCCGGTTCGCACTCCGCCAACACAAAGTCCTGGCTTATCGTCCATCATGGCTCGAATATCACATACTTCATATTTAGCTTCTACGACACCATCGCCGCAAAAACCAACGTCGTCCTTAGTCGGGAGCGTACATTTAGTCGTACAATGATTGTAGCGCCCATTGAGCTTTCCGTCGTCACATTTCTCCCCTACTTCGACCGCACCATTACCACATTTACTGAGGAAGGAACAATCCACAAAAGCAGTATCGGCTGCCTTCCAGCGGCACGAACTATCACATACATCAACTTTGATTTTACCATTCTGATCTGCATTGCAAGCTCCATAGCGTGTCTGACCAACTGGATCACATTGCTCACCACGAACCGTATTAACAACACCGTCCCCACACACACCGGTATTAAGACTGGCAATTTCCTGATCTTGATTACAAATACCATTGCTACTATCGGTAATAAATTTGGTTGGATCAATAAAATCAGCCATAAACGCAGCCTGATTGGTAATGCTAAGGCCGGTATTTTCAAACCTTGCTCGTACCGTGTAGTTTGCTCCGGCAGATGCGGCAGCGTAGCGATACGCATACGAAGCGGGTGGACAAGCAAAACTAAATCGGCGATCAGTAGCGCTCCAAGCCGTAATCGGATCATGGAGTACACAGGTTTCTGTTCCACCGCAGTCAGCATTCACCGTACAGAATTTATTAGTGCTTACTGAACATGTTCCAGCGGCAGTCAAACGGTTAATAGGGTCAACTGGGGCACTCTGTCCTAGCGTATTTCCAAGTGTTGCCCACGAAGGCCAGGTGCTAACGGTTTGGCCAGTCAAATAACTTCCCTCTTGCATGCTTGGATATTTTTTATCATGCTGCGCCGCATAACTGGCGAGCGCTACCTGAAAAGCATTAAGCCCATGCAAGCGATCGTAATTACGCTTTAATTTATCAATGCTGTTGGAACAAACTTGCCCTTGATTACAATCTATATCGCTCTGACACTGCGTTTGGAAACCAGGATTATCAACACTAGTTCCGCAATAGCCGTAATTAGAAATATTGGAGTTAAAATTAAGGTTGGTCAAAAGCTGCTCAAATACTTTACGAGTTGAAGCGTCCGCATTCGCATTAATACTAAAGAGATAAATAGTGCTGTAAATATTTTTGGTGACCGCTGAATAATTGAGCGCATCAACATAGATGTTGTTACCATCCGTAATTGCGTTATAACCATCAACTTTTACACTCTGCGTACTGCCAATAAAGCCTTGTCCACCATTTGCTTTACTGAGCGAATACCAGTCGGTCGGACTCAAGTGTTTAGGGTTGGCAAAAACTTGAATACCGATAGCGTCAGCATTTTTATCATTGGTGAAGAAGAACTTCTTGAGCGCGCCGGTTGCTGAGATGGCTGTTCCGCTCGTTTGAACTGTGGGTCGCAAGTACGGCAAATCATCAGCTGTTCCAGTGGCACCATTATCTGCACAATAATACGTGCCAAAATTAAAGTACCCGTCCATTACGGCCATCGAAGCCGGAATGGTTGAATTGTTAAAGACATTGCCGCTAAGATCAAAACCATCGTTATTCCCTGCTTTATCCTGATACGGGAATATAGTAAACGGCCCTTGGTTATCAATATAAATACTTTTTGGTGGCCATGGATTCTCACAAAGGAAGACAATTTCGTGCGAACTACCGGTAGCAACCGGACCAGTAGCACTGGTGTACTTATTAGTAGTAATATTTGCTTCAGCTCGAAGATCAATCTCACCGTTGCGATTTTGAGCAGTAATTACATTAAGGGTGGTATTAGTTGTTTGCAAAGAAACATAAGGATTGTCTATTGGTCCCCAGCGATACTGCCAGTCATAGAATCCAGGAATTGGCTGTACTTTCGAGCCGTTTGAGGTAAAGGCAGCAGCCTCAAGGGTCGTTGTAGCATTGGCAACGGAGAATGACCATTCCGGAGGATTGACGGTGACTTTGTTAACTTCGCAAATTTTATCGCTCGTCGAAAAGTGCCAGCTAATATTTTTAGTAGCAAGTTTACCAATACTAACACCGTTAGTGTCCTTCACTCCTTCTTTAAGAATAACGGCATAATCTGTTGTAAAGGCCAGCGGAGTGTTAATTTGAATGCTGATTCGTGACGTTGATGTAGGGGCTCCAACAACTGGCGCCACACGTGCCACCCCAATATCTTGACCTACGCACCAATTAGTAACAGGAGTGACTAGGGCAGCAACATCAGAGCCTAGGAAGACATTTTTAAATGCTGCGACTGCCTGAGCCAGTACTTTTTTATACCAAGGTAGAGCGATGTAGCTCTCGGTGCGCGCAATCAAATTCGTAACATCTTGTTGGCCTGCGGCACAAGTAGTGTTGCCACCACGAGCAATAAGCACGTTTCCGGTGAGAGTATTTTCATCAATTTTACTATCAAAAACAGCTTCGAGATATGTATTAGGACAAACTGTAGCTGCGTTATTGGCAGGATAGGTGCTTATGAGGCCAGGCTTTCTGTAACAACAGGTATTTTCTCCAACAGAGTAATCACTACCAAAAGTTCGTTTACAATCGAGATCAGTTTGGTACCCACAGGCAACACTAAATACACCGCTTCCGCTTACCGAACGATTATTCTGATTAGTAACAGCTTTTACAAAAGTGGTTTGAGCGGCTGGAACTCCTTTTGGAGTGCCCAAACCAACTCCTGTAGCCAGGGTCCACGGGTCAATAAGTCCGCTATGATTAATTACTAAGCCAGTTTCACAAACAGCGTCTTCACCAGTACCTGCGGTGCCATCTCCACATGATGATGGAGTACTGTAGAGGAGGGACGAACCGGTATGACGACCATTAGCATCACAACCTTCTGTTCCTGGCACACATTCTGTTGAAGTTTTCTTCAGACAATACTGGGTACACGCACCGCTATTCCAACCAGTATTTGGATCATCACAGCCAGAATCCTCATCAGGAGTTAAAACACGATCGCCACACTGACTGAAGCTGAGCCCACAAGCCGCATCAAACTCCGTGCCTGAAAAACCACCTCGAGTAAGGGCGTTAGCAATACACCACTGCTTAGACAAACGCGATCCAGTATGCAAACATTTTTGAGAACAGTTAAGCTGTGACAATGGATTAGCTACACTCTTTGTAATACCAGTGTCGCAGTCTTCTCCACTTCCAATACTACTATTGCCACAAATTGAAGCATTTGTATTAGAAGCATCAGTGGTTACCGAAGAACCAAGATGGCGGCAACTAAGACTACAGCCGGTAGCAGTTTTAGGATCTTTTGGATCGCAGGCTTCGCCTAAATTTGGTTCAACAATACCGTTACCGCAAGTTGCAGCAGTGTTGCCTGCAAACAAACAATTGAGCGCGCAACCTTTAGCACTATCTGGCCCATCACAATCTTCACCTGCTTCTACTTTACCATTACCACATACAGGTACTACATTAGCCTGAGTCGCCGGAACATCACTACCTTTGCGAATACAACTCGGAGTACATGACGGGTTATTTCCCTTAGTACTAAATGAGGTAACGGATGCCACCTTGGAATCAGCTGAACTCCAATTCCAACTTACGGACCAAGGATTAAGTTTTTGACCTTGGGTACTGCAGCTATCTGGAGCAGCGTAGGGCTGAACAGTATAGACAGTCTTTTCCGCAATTGATTTTCCAAAAAATTCTGGAGGATTTACTACCGCTTTATCAACTTGGCATTGTCCATTTTTAGTTCTAAAACGCCAGGTAAACTCTTGATTAAAAGGCTTGCTCGAAGTCTGAGGATCATTGAGTTTGGCGGCCGACCAAAGCTGGTTAGTTGCCGCAGCCGGGTCTGTTGAGGCGGTTGAGACAACAACTTTATAAAGCGTATTAGGTTCAAGTAATTGAGAACCCGTCAATGAATTGGCAATTTTAAGTACTGAATAATTACTTGTTGGATCAAGCGTTATGTCGTTAAGATTTACAACTGACTGCGTGCTTAAACAATTTTCATCAGTACATTTCAAAAGTTGCACACTACCGCCTTGAATCGTTCCAGGAAGATTACGCAGCGACATTGTGGTGTTAAAACGCACCGCAACTTCAGCGTTGGTACAGGCTTCAAGACATCTCGGCCAATAATCAACCACACCTGGGTCACTCAGGTCAATTGTAAGCGGACTTTTTCCGGCGTACGAAGCAGTACCGGTACTTGCTACAGCCACAATATTTATGGCTTCATCAGGGTTAGTGAGACCGATTGCTACGGTGTTGGCAAGTGCAGAAACCTGAGAAACTGGTGCGTTAACCGACCCATACATCGCAGCATACCCAGTATTCTCGCTGTTCCACTGCCAGTTAAACCCGCTCACGTCCATCATGATACAACGCTGATTACTAAGCCCATTTCCACGATAATACAATTCAGTAGCACTACCGGCACTTGTACGCAATTTAATTGGAGACTCCAGTACCTTAGTCCAATAACTATAGGGTGTTACAACCACTGCTTTGAGAGCACAATTTTTTGTATCAGTTTTAAAAACATAACAATAGGCCGATCCGGCAATTTGACACGGTCGATCAGCAGCGAGCGCCAAAGCTGTGCTACTAGCACTGCCTGCCGAGCGGATACCAGAAGTCAGGGCAACTTGATACCAGGTATTATCTTCCCACGAGCGAGTTGCAGGACCAACTTGCAAAAACGCATGCGGAGATCCCCCGCTATCCGTCATAGCAGTTTTTACTCCATAGCTATCGGTCGTAAGATCAACACGAACTGGATTAAGACAATTATTCTTTTCATCGACCCCGGAACATTTATTAACAATGACCGTGTCTTTGGTTACTGTTTTTTGATCAATCAAAGCAGTCAATTCAACTGTGGCCAAAGCGGTACGGCACACATTGTGACTGTCGCCATTAGCACTTTGATCCCATTGAATACTTGGGGATGGTGAAGGTAAATTTCTTCCTTGATCGGTACCGGCATCACAGCGCTCAACAACATGCGGCACAACTGGAATCGCAGCAGAACTAAAGCGCCAGACATACCCCGCAGAGCGCACCCCCTGCGAACAAAGCTCACCAGCGGGTTTGCAGGAACCTGCATCAGCTCCGCTACTACAGCAGGTGTACCCAGAAACTGGACAAGTATTGTTATTTTGAACACAACTACCAACCGTAAAATTTATTGGATTGCTTACTTTACTATCTTCACCGCGAACTACCACGACCGGTCCAGTTTGAGCGCCAGCCGGTGGACGAAGGCTAATTGTACTATTGCTTCTAGACGTGATATCAGTGGCGGCTGTGAGGGCACGGCTGCTCATATCGGCTGTATTCGCACTAGCCTTCCAGAAATAAATACCTGGCTGTGTACCAAAATATTCACCGCTCAAGGTTAGTACTTGACCCGCGGCAAAAGGGACAGTTCCAGATAGAGGAGAAATTTTACAAATACCCGGGTTAGGAGTGCCGGCAATAAGTGCAAAGGTTGTATTAGAATCAATCGCGCTGACTGCGTCATCGGCTGTTTTAATCTGGAGTAAATAACTAGTGCCAACCGACCCTTTATCGAGTGGGAATTTAACAATAATCTGATCGTCCCGCCACACTGCTGCCTGGCAGCTATCCGGAAAATCAAAACTACCCAGGATTGCTTCGCTGGTTGGCGCTGCTTTAAACCAGACTGCTCCCAATTTACTACCAAAATTGCGACCGGAGATGGTAATATATTCGCCTCGTGCTCCCGAAGTGGTGCTAATAGTATTAATAAATGGCGCAGTTTCACTTGCCCCTTCTTGAACAGAAAAAGTTACAGCATTACTCTGGCGGCCATTGCTAGTAACTCTAACAGTTACAGTGCCTTGTTCAAGATTAGGGACTGTTGTTTTAATGAGAGCATCAACCCAATCGTTTGGACGAGTAACTGCTACCGCGGTACCAAAGGTAACTTGATTGGCAGTTGTAGAAAGTAGGCCAAAATTTTTACCAATTAATGCTATCGCTGAACCACTTTTGCCAACAGCGGGATTAAGCGCACAAATACTCGGATGCACTTCGTCATTTACAGTAAAATCTCCAACCAATGGACCCCAGGCATCGCGTGTTGTATCAAATAAAGAAGTATTGGCCGTAGCAGCTGCTTTAAGCGTAGCTGCGCCCGAAAATACAGCAACAGGCCCTGGCACAGCATTGGCTGGAACTTCAACTATGATTTGCGATGAAGACCAACTGTTAAAACCAGCTCCACAACTAACCGCCTTAGCCTCCACCCAATCAGTTTCCTTAGTAATGTTTGGATTGGCAACAGCTGCAAAATAAATACGTCCAGTTGAACCAAAATACTTTCCTGAAACAGTAACAAAAGTACCAGGCGCGCCTGAGTTGGGTGAAAGACCGTTAACGGTAGTGCGCTGAATACAGACACCTGCTCCACCACCCGCTGGGACTTGGCAAAAACCACTGCCACAGTCGGCATTTGCCGTACAACTTTCGCCTGCACAGCTTCCGCATTCTCCACCGCAAGCAGTAGGTCCGACTTGTTTTTCACCAAGGTCTGCCTCTAATTGATTATTAAAACAGTGATTTGGTTTAAGATTTACTGCAATATTTTTAGTGTCTTGTCCCCCGCTCCAATCTGTACCGAGGGCTTGCAAGGTATAAGCGCCAGCGTCTAAACCACCGGTAACCCAGCTGAGTTCGACTGAGCCAGTTTTTTGACAACCATTAACGGATTTACTACCAACCACAGCTGCACCCTGATACACCGAAACATTTTGAATACCGTTGTCGTCTGTATACGAAACAGTCACTGGTATAGCTACTCCGGCCTGAAAACTAGCATTCGCCAAAGGCTCGGTAATAGTAATTTGAGGAGGCAAGCGATCTACGCCTTCACCTGTTGTAAATGTTACTGGTCCACAGCCACCTTTAATACTGCAGTTAAGACTTTGTGTACCGTCTGCACTCTTGATTGCTGAAGGATTCTGGAAAGTAATAGTGTACGATGTCTTTGGTAGGAGACAATCCTGACCCGTACTTGGAGCGCAGTCACCCACTGGAACAAAAAACACCACAGCCTTTTTTGTTCCGTACTCCCATTTTCCTGAAACAGCCGAGCCGCCCACTGCGGAAACCACAACATTTCCTGACAGAGTTGCTATATCAACTTCTTTACTAAATACTACTGACGGATGAACATTGCGAATACAAAGATTTCCATTAGATGGAAGACTCGAAACATAAAAAGCATTTCCGGAGGCGTTAAAACCTGTTCCCGAACCTCCTGACCCATCGGTGCAATTTGGTCCGGTACAGTTTTGACCATTGTCTACTCCAGTAGTCGCGGAGACCAAACGACTAATAACAAAACTGGTAATTGCGTACGAAGAAAGGATGATGAGAAGACCAATACCACCATTTACTAAGATTTTTTTGGCACTACCGACTTTTTCATCATCTCCACCGGCAGTCATATAGGAAAAACCACCGTACAGAACGATCACCAGGGCAATAATACCGAGAAGTCCAAGAACGGTACGAATTATTCGAGCCACTACCAATCGCACATCCGTAGTTGCAAGACCCGTTGTAGCCGCTACATCGCCATTAAGACCAACATCAAGTGCAGGCGTTGCAGCATGCACAACCCACAGCGCCGTTAGGGAGCCGAGAGTAACCACCAGAGTAAAACAGACCGTAAATAGTATTTTTTTGAGCGCCAGCCTTTGCACAAAACTTTGATTTTAAATAAATAGAACTACGGAGTCGATTTTAAATATTGCAAACATTGAGCCTGATTCGCAACATTTGGAACAACAACCCCATTACAGCAAAACGCACCTGCCCCAACTGCTTCTACCGGACAGCAGTTCTTACCATCGCTACTACACAGCGAGGATTCCTTAAGACGCTTGTTAACTTCGGTTGTTCCTCCCGGTCCTTTGCCTGGGAAAAAACAGTTATAGTGCACGTCTTCGATCGCAGAAGTAAGTACAGGATAAAAATTCGCCCCATCTTTAGTTGGAAAAGGACAGTGGGTTAGCGTGGTGAGCGTTGTATTATTTGCGTTGAAATTCAGGCGTGGCGTGCGACAGAGCGGCTCGGCATTCGCAAGTGATTGCTGTAAATCAATACCATACATTGGCTCTACACGCATTCGCTTGCTAAATAGCATAGTAACATCATCTTTTGGAGCAACAAATTCAGCATCAAGTCCAGGAGTAACCTGCATGAGATACGGCGCAGTATTATCAATTTCGTCCTTAACAGTAAAACCCCATGAATAGTTATCAGGCTTATTCTGAACGGTGAAAATATCACCTGTCGTCGGGGCAACATCTACTTTACTATTTTTGTTAGCGTCGAGGGCATTACCCGAAACATCCATAGCTCCAGAAAAAGGAATTGATTCAAATGACGAAGCGCTAAACGTGCGGCCAGCTTTAACTAAGAGTGAATAATCATCTTGTTTGCAGGTAGGATCATTTGCCGTATCACAGACCGGCAGACAATAAATAGGCTGACCGCAAGCATTGCGACCACATTCTTTAGTTGAAGTAAATTCAAGCGTGCGATACCCGTTAGTCAGGTTAAATGTTCCAAGTGGAATAGTACTTTTGTTATTCTTTAGAAAAATAGTATTACCATCAAGAACATAGCTATTGGAGCCATCACGGAATGTTCCCTGGATACCTGTCGGGTCCATTGCTTTATTAAAATCAATTTGAATAACCGTATTTTTTGATTCCGTTGCACCATCTGACGGGAAAACACTGTTTACAATTGGCGGCGTAGTGTCGAGCTCGGTGCTACAGGTAAACTGCCATTCGTAATAATTTTTCCCGAGGCTACTCACCTGAAAGGCTGAAGGATTGTTGTTGGCAGCATCGTCGAGTTGAATTGCCGAACCCATATGAACTTTATAGGCAATTTTGTCTGTGCCTGAGCCCAAGTAGTCATACGGCCTAATAACAATGGTATACGCCTTACCGTCTTGGTAGGTAGCCAAGACTGCTGCGCCAGTAATAGCCGCCCCAGTGTCTGCCCGAGTAATAGCAATGTGATCTGCGTCTAGGGTAAGCGCGTCACAATCGGTTTTCCAGTTCATGTTAACCCCAATATTAATACAGTCACCAAAAATTTCATTTCCACTGGCATCTTTACTTTGATTGGTATTTTTAACAAAACTATCAACTTTAATAGCCTTACGGAATGTAATAATAATTTTGGAATTTCTGGCTACTCCCACCTGGTCACGAGTTGGATAATGATCTTTAATAATACCACCGAGTGCCCCACTGCCATTAAAATTTTGGGTACCTGTGCCGTTAATACCGCCCAGGTCTCCCCCACCTGCTCCTTGTCCAAGGCCGAGTGCGCGCAAGACAAAGGTAACAATAGCGTACGCACTAAGAATAATAATAAGACCGATAACAGCGTTGCGTAAAATAGTTTTTGCTTGGCTTACTTGTTCTTCGTTGCCGCCCGCAGTCATGTATAAATAACCGCCATACAAAACGAGACCAAGTAAAATAATACCCAAAAGCCCAAGCGCTACTCGAATAATGGTAGCGATAATCTGACGAATATCGGTTGCTGCCAGGCCTGACGGCTGCTGCACAACTTCGATACCAGTATCAACTGGTGCTTCTGGTGCAACAGTAGTTTGAGCCAGGGCAGGAGCTAGTTTTAAAAACGAAAAAACTGCCACTAACAGTACCCCCAAGACCGTGGCAGTTTTTCGAAGCGTCATGTTATTTTGTTTGATCCATTGAAGCATGGGACAATGGAAAAAGGTATCCCCCTAAATAAAATTTACCGTTTGAAATTTCTTCCAAGTTCTTCTGGAAGACGTCCAATTTTTTTGAGATATTCGATCTTACCGGCTACGCCGAGTTTGTGCAGAGCACTCTTGCGACGCATGTTTTTACTTTTTCCGCCGTCGTAAAATTGAATCTTCTTGACCTGTAAAATTTTACCGGACTGCTGCCAGCGTTTTTTAACGCGACGCATGAAGGCCTCAAAGGACTCGGTTTTCTTTCGTTTGATTTCAGCCACAAAGTTCACCTCCCTTTCTAAGGAGTTACGTAATTAATATGCATAGTATACCCCACTCCAGAATATGCGTCAACAGTATATTTTAGGCCATTTTTAGCCTTATTTTAGACCAGCCCTAATTTCTTTTTAAGTGCCGGTTCAACTTTTTTCTGATCAACAATTTCCTGCACACCCGATTCCATATCACGAATAATAATCGTCTTGTCCTGAACTTCTTTTTGACCAAGAATCAAAACATACGCAACACCCTGAGCGTTTGCTGCTTCAAGTTGCGTCTTGAGCGATGTTTTAAAGAAGTTGTAGGCAATGCGCAGACCGCTTCCTTTAAGCTCATTAATGATTTTAAGACCGCGGCGTTTGGCTTCTTCACCAAGCTGGGCAAAAAACACGTGTGGTTTTTTCTCCGCAAACTTGGGTGACTGGTTCTGCCCCTGCTGTTTAATGACAGAAATGGCTCGTTCAAGGCCAAGTGCAAAACCTGCTGCCGGAGCTGGTTTACCACCGAGCTCTTCAACCAAAAGATCATAGCGACCACCAGCGCCGAGCGCACTTTGGCTGCCTGCATTTTCTGCTTCTGTGGCAAAAATTTCAAATACCGTGTGGGTGTAATAATCAAGACCACGGACCAAGAATGGGGCCAAGACATACGGAACGCCAACTTCATCAAGATACTCCAATACTTTCATGAAATAATTTTTGGAGTCTTCAGTAAGCCAGTCAATAATTTGTGGCGCTTCTTCTTTAACGGGCTGACACTGCTCTTCTTTACAATCGAGCAGGCGAAGGGGGTTCTTGGTTAGACGCTGACGACAGTCTTCACAAAGATAGCTGCGTTTCGTGCGATAATAGTTAACAAGTTCGGTTTTATACCGATTACGTTCATCTACCGTGCCAATACTGTTAACCCGAACTTCAACCGGAATACCGAGATCCTTATAAAAATTATAGGCAACTAAAATAAGCTCAGCATCAATTGCTGGGTCTTTTACGCCAATAGTTTCATATCCCAACTGGTTGAACTGGCGGTACCGTCCTTGCTGTGGGCGGTCATGGCGGAACATGGGTCCCAAGTACCAGAGCTTAAGGGGCTGGGCCTGATTCCAAAGTCCGTTACCAGTATACGCACGAGCAACTGAAGCAGTTGCTTCTGGGCGAAGTGCAACTTTGGTACCGTCCCTGTCTTCAAAGACATACATTTCTTTATCAACCACATCGGTTCCACGCCCAATTGAACGGACAAAAAGGCTTGCTTCTTCGAGAATCGGTGTCTCGATGCGTCCAAACTGAAAATACTCAGCCAATTCTTCAGCTTCATGCTGAAAGGCAAGCCAATACTTTTCTTCTTTTGGCAAAATGTCGTGCATACCGCGCACGACGTTGTAGGCTTTCTTGTTTTTTTCACCAGCAGTCGCTACTGGAGCAGGCGCTTCTTTTTTGACGACAGGTCGTTTTTCAAACATTTTACCGGGTTTAGATTTTTTAACTTTTTGCATAGCAAGTTCAATTAAGTGTTCGGTCAACTAAAAATTAGTATAGGTAGGAGCGGTGAACGTCTGTACACGGTCAAATGGCCAGCCGCGAAGCCAGGCACGCCCGATCATGCTCGAACGAGCGATCGGCCCAAAACGGCGCGAATCGTAACTATTAGGCCGGTTATCACCAAGTACAAAGTACTGGTCAGCATTTAAAACAATATTTTGTTCACCGGTAGTTGCCAGATCTGTGGGCAGATATGTTTCGTCAAGTGTTATTCCTTCGGGATGGGCTTCATTATAAATTGTAACATGCCCTTCAGCCACCTTTACGCGCTCACCCGGGAGACCGATAATACGTTTCAAAAAAAATTCCTTTTGATCCTCCGGTGGGCGGAACACGATAACGTCCCCTCGAATCGGATCATGCAAACGGTAACTCAGTTCATCGATGATTAAATATTCCTTTTCGTAGAATGTTGGCTCCATGGAAGCACCCTTAACATAAAAGGGCTTAAATAAAAAATAGCGCACCAAGAAAATGGTGATACCGGCCAAAGCAACGACCTTAACAAGTTCGAGAAAAAAAAGCCCCGCACTGGTAACAGCCGATGAAAAACGACTTTGGGGTTGGTCAGACATAGGCAGGAAAAATAATAGTAGCAAGCTGTACTATACACAGCTTTTTGATTTTTAGCAAACAAACACCCACTTTTACGCCTCGTTCATAAAAATAACTATTTCCATTTTTTTACTCGTTTCACGAATTCGTAAGCCTCATTAATTTGCTTCATTTTTTCTGTTGCGTCCGCTACTTTAGCCGTATCGGGGTGATAGGTGCGTGCAAGGCTGTGATAGGCCTTTTTAACCTCGTCTTGCAAAGCATCTCGTCCTACGCCGAGCATTACCCAAGCCCAGTCCACGCCTTTCTCAGCAGTAAAACGATCTTCGTCCTCATCGGTTGAATTACCCGCTCGCTGGCGTTCAATCGCCAGAATAAGTTTTTTCAAAATAGGTAGCATTGTGGCACTTTCGCTACCAAGCCGCTGCGTCTCCAAGTCATTAAGGCGTTTTTTAGCCTGCTCAAAATTATGCTCGTCAATATCCTCCTTATTTTTGGCTTTTTCTAAAAGCTCCTTGAGCGTTGCTTCCAAAATATACATTTCGCGTGGAGCTTCTGCTTTTGCTTTGTAATACTCAGCCCACTCCAGAATACTCTTGCTCCTCGCTTGGCAATCAAGCCGGATATGTTCGTGCAACATTCTTTCGGCAATATGATTCAGTGAATGTGCCTTGGCTACTAATAAATCCAGTTCAATTTGCCGCTCTTTGGTAGCCCGCGCATCTTCAAGCGGTCGCGCTTTTTGCCCTGGCGGTGAGTACCAGCCGCCGTATTCTAGATCGTAAAATTCTCTATGCAATTCTTCTTCTATTTTTTCAAATGTAAAGAGGGTTACCTCACTGCGGTAGCGATCGAGTTTTTCTTGTAAACGATTGAGTTCGTTCAAAAAATCAAAGTGCTGTTCTTCGGAAATTTTTAATACCTCAAGCACTCGGTATGCTTCTTCAAATTGCTCGGCGATATCTGCCGCTTGTATTTTTCTTCGCGACACGCTGTTCTCTAGGGGAGAATGCTGGAGACCAAAAACGGCAACTCGTGATTCTATAAATGGAACAAATTGTTTATAAATACGCTGTTCAAGCATGGCAATGCGCGAGTCCAGTTCTTTGCGCACTACCGGATCTTTAATCGTATCAATATGATCGATGCGCAGATATGCCAAACGATCCCAAAAAACAGCTGGATCAGTTACTGCGAATTTATTTTTTTCGCCTGTAAATCTGTCTTCAGTAGGACGAGCAAGCTCGTGATCAATATCAGCAAGCTCGTTTAAAACTATTTGCCGCGCACGATCTTCGCCTTTAAGCTCCTCGTTAGTGGGAGCGTACTCTTCTTCTGAAGGATCGGTAAAGCCAAAGAGTTCATGTCCGCGCATTCTTGGCATAAAAAGTATTTATTTTTAAACTGCCAATCTTTTACACTGAGGGGAGCTCGATACAGTATCAAGCATATATGTGGGCGTGCCTGGAATCGAACCGGGGACCTCGTCATTATCAGTGACGCGCTCTAACCATCTGAGCTACACGCCCATGTCTGGGCTACGTGGGCAATACAGGATTCGAACCTGTGGCCTTTACAATGTCAATGTAACGCTCTAACCAACTGAGCTAATTGCCCGAGATTTTACCACTAATTTTTAACAAAGGCAAGTATAGCAAATGGATTAAAAAAAGCAAGTCGTTTACGAGCTTGCTACCAGGGGTTTGGGGAGGAGGACTGGGCACCGGCAGCAGTGGATGCTGCCGGTGCCCGGGGGGGGTGGGAGGAGAGCTTAACCGTTGATCGCCGTCGCTGGGGTGGAGCTGCGGCGCAGACGCTTGAGCTGCGCGAGGGTACGGCTGGCGAAATCCGGAAGGTACGGAATCACCACCGCGAACAGCACCACAAGCGAACCCGCGATGACCTTCCACTCGGGCCAGTCAAGGCCGAAGTAGAGGATCACTGGGATAGGCCCGATGAGTGAGGCGACGATGCCCTGGCCCTTGGTCATGACCATGCGTGCCTTCATGGAGGCAGGCTGATCTTCGCCTGGCAGACGATAGTCGGACACCATGATCATGACGGCGAAATAGCTCATGAGGCCGAACGGAATACCCGAGAGGAAGACCCAGGGCGCGAAGTAAAGGTACTTGGCCTGACCCCAGGCATACGCATAGAGCGCCGCGAAGCCAGAACAGATGACGCCAACACAGAGCATGCAGGCCAGCTGTTCGAGGGCGAACCACCACTTTTCAGCGATGGCGCTGAAGACCTTGGCCTCATCGGTGGTGAGCTGGAGCTCTTCGATGAGACGATTGATCAGCACTCGATAGCGACCGGCCAGATACTGGCGCCGAGCATAGGAGCCGGCGTAGATGAAGGCGCAGACGAGCACGATGAGCATGCCCATACGGCTCGAGTGCTTGCTAAGATCAAGCTTACCCCAGACGATGAGGGCGATCCCGATGAGGGCGACACGCAGCGCCCAGGTATCGAGCTGGCGCTTGGTGGGATCGGGGGCTTTCTTGAGCCCAGCCTTGACGAGGATATTGTCGACCAAGGCCGAGAACTGCAGCGCAAGGCCCTTGAGGAGGCCCGAACCAGCCGTGACCGCCCAACCTGTGTTGGTGTACACAGCGTTGGACGAGCCGACCACGATGCCGGTGTGCAGACCACTCTCAACGATGAGGTGTGCCGGCATGACGCTGTTGATCTTGCGGATCTCGCTGCGGTGCCGCCGAAAGTAGCGGACCACAATTCCTGCAGCGATGATTCCGGCCGAGAAACTCGCACTCACGCTCGTGTTCAAGAAAATGGTCGCCTGATGGAGACCACCGACTTTCTTCCAGTACTCCATAAGGGCCATGAATGCCCCGTAGAAGAAGAGGCCTGCCCCGAAAAGGAACCAGACCTTGGCCACGTTGAGACCGTTCTTGAGCTCAAATTTGGTCATGTCACGCTCCCCTTTTGTGTTCTTTTTAGGCCCAAACCGTTCGGGCCAACAATTCTGCAAAAATAAAAAGGTTCTTTCACAATCGCAATAATCTTCGCAAAAAATTGGCTCGATAGTTGGGCGGTTGTGAAAGAACCGTTCAATTGCCACAACCCTACCATATTTTTACAAAAAAATCAAGGGTGTTGACAAGTGGGGAAAAACGCTGTTATCGTGCAAGCAAGAAAAATAAGGAGCCTACCACCATGACAACAAAACGCTTGCTGATCGCGGACTGCGACGAAACAATCATTGCCATGCTTCCAGGCAAGGAGGAATTAGGCAATTTTACCGTCGCTTTTACCCTTCGACTAGCCAAACTCCCCGAACTCAGGTCAAAAATTACCTGGGAAGAAATGAAGGAGTGGTATAAAAAGGGGTATGCCCGCATCGACGGAACACCGCATCTGTACGGCTGGCTCCGTGATGGGGTCATCGTTGCCTCGGCCTGCGATGAGCTTCTGAAAGCGAGCGTCATCGCGGGTGAGATCCTGGATTCTTGTGGGGCGCTTATGGACCCAACCATTCGCCACACCACAATCCAGCGCATCTTTAAAGAAAGCTACCCTTTTGGTGTAAGCGAGCTCAAGCCAGGGGCCGCTGAGACGCTTAACAAGCTTCGACATGCCGGCTGGTCAACCGAGGTCGTCACCAATGCTCCTACCAGCAAGGCTCAGACAAAGCTGGCTAATCTGTTTAAAAACTTGCCAACAGAGCAATCTCTTACCTGGCTTCTGGAGCATGTTCATGGTGACGCAGACAAGTGGCATGTTATAGAGCCAGAAAAGGCCTGCTACAACCAGCACCTCCAGCGCCCGATTCCAACAGAGCGCCCGCGTCTCTTTAGAGTTCTCGACCCCCTGTGCGCCGGCGCAGACAAAATCGTCTTCATCGGTGACAATGCAGACATGGACCTGCACCCAGGCCGCCAGCGGTTTCTCCACCTCAACCCCATCTGCATACTCATCGCCAATTCGCACACTCCAGTGTACGACCTTCGGTACTTCAGCGAAGCGCCGAATTGCTTCGTCGTACGCACCTGGCAAGAAGTGGAAGCCTTACTCAACCCTTAATCTCCTTGGGACGCGCCGCACCACTTCCGGCCGCCCTTTCTCCCCTGCTTCTAAAAAATTGGAACTAGAGGAAAATGTAAGGAAGAAAGGTTGACCAAACGGCAAAAATATGCTATAGTTGCTCGTTTCATTTTGAACCTTGACAGGCGTATAGTCGGTCAAAAATAGAAATGATATACTTAAGCTACTTTTATTTTTTAGTACCAAACGTATGGCTTCTGAAACTCATCCTCAACATACTCAGGATGAAGAGGTGTCAAACATTATTGATCTTACTGCAACGGAATTAAAGGATGCTTTTCGCGCCTACAAAACCCTACTTGAAGGTAGTGCGGCCGATGTGGAACGCCATAATAGTCGCGTTCAGGAAGATTTAGAGAATCTTGATGAAACAGGCACGCCCCCGCCAAGCTACAAAAAAAATATACAAAATTTATTAGCTTCAACCGAAGAATATACAGCGCATCTTGGCCAGCTTGCCGGACTCCATGAAAAATTGAGTGGCTTCTTTCTTGATGACGAAGCAGCAAACGAATTGAAAAAAGTGGTTGACCAAGGATATGATCACGCGACTGACTTAGCTAAACTCATTATTCAACTTCCAAAAGAAAAAGACAGACTTACGTTTGCAGAAAACTTGGAACGAGTGCATGAAAAAATGTCACTCTTGGCTCAAGAAAAACTGGAAGACGTTAAACGTCGCAGCAAACTCATTGATCGCACCGGCAATCGCCTCGCGACACCTGAAGATGTTAAACAAACTTCTTGGGAAGGTGAAAAAAGCGAAGCGGAATTTAAACTTTCTCTAGTGCAACCACAGCTTGAAAAGGCTTTGGAAGATTTTAACAGCACATCTGACCGGATGGTAACAGACAAAGATATTCTTTTGCATCATCAAGTAATGCACGGAGACATCACTATGGACGAAACGCTGCCAACAGATTTAAAACGTCTTGTTGATCAAGCGCACGACCTCGAATTATCCATAAAAACAGCAGACAATGAATTAGCTCGAATTCCCGATGAACGAGCTATTCGTTCTTTCCTCGAAAATCTCTATCCCGAAAAAAAAGTTGCTGACGCACAGCTCTTACAGGCAAAACTGAGCAAAAATGAAAACAGCAGTAAGGCAGCGACCGAAGGCCTTAAAGCAGCATACGCTGCAGTAGATGAAAAATTAGATGCGGAGGAACAAGAAGCAAAAAAGTTATTTGCTGACGAACTAGCAGACGATGAGGTCTTACAAGCAGCAAGACAAAACAATGATATAAAACAACGCTTGTCTCGCGAACGCGAACTTCGGTCAGAAAGTATTGTGTACAAAAATATCAATCGTCTCAAAAAAATGCGCGACCTGCTTTTAAGTGACAAAAATGATTTATTATCAGAAGAGATTAATCTCAATTTTGATGAATCAATTGCCATCAACGCCCGGGTTTCTGGTGCGGCGGGAAAAGTAGAGCTTGGCGACGATATCAGCACACAAAATGCTGACGCTGAAGCAGACGAGGCTCTGGCTGAGCTTATTCTAACTAATCCCGCAGCTGCAAAAAGCGCAGCGCTTCCTTGGACACGTCGCAGTGACAGCGGGAGACATTCTAAAATAAAAGACATCGCGGTAGAAAACATCTCACCTGAAGCTAAACAGGCTGTATTACGAGAAGAAAGCGCTCGCGGAGCCAGCACAAAAAATGACACCGATACAACCCCTACTCCGACCAAACCATTTGATGTCGACCAGCTGCAGCGCCTGATCGATCAAAAAGACCAAGAATCACTGAATTAAAATAGCACAATGTAAACAACAAAAAATACCCCTTGTCAGGGGTATTTTTTTATTTGACTACACAAAGGTGATAAAAACCGGTCTACCTCCCCTAACAAG
>CAZECR010000002.1:76814-80301 GCA_964510495.1 uncultured Gammaproteobacteria bacterium | reverse complement strand
AAACTGCAGCTGTAAGCGTAGCTACGTTTTTTAGTCACGATGGCCTTCTCGATGTATGGTCGAGTATTGGTATCGACGGACCCATTGTAGCCGCTAAATCTTCATGGAAAACTCCCTGGTTTATTTTTATTATGCTCATGGCGCTCATACGCGTGCTCTGGGTGCTGATTTTTTTACTAAGTATTTTTGGGTTTATCGTGCGTATTTTTAAACGACAAATAACCCCGGGGTGGGGATTAATGAGTATCGTTATAGCTTATTTTGCCCTTACAACCATTGCTAATGGTTTAGGGGTAAATGCCCGTTTTCGTACGCCCATTGACGCCTTGTTGCTCATTACCTGTTTTGATGGCCTCGCTCAGGTACGGGCGTGGTGGGACGCTAAGAAAGCCTTGAAATAGAATGAAAAGTATGGTAAAATCGGTCTAATTATTGAACCTTTTAATAAAGCATCTATGGAAACTTTAAGCATTATTATTCCGGTGTTTAACGAAGTGAGAACTATCCAAAAGTTACTCGACTATGTTATGGCGGTTGATTTAGGTGAGCTTAAAAAAGAAATTGTTATTGTTGATGATTTTTCAACTGATGGAACGCGTGCGTTACTCGAAAGTTTTAAGGTGCGACCGGGATATCAAATTCTTTTTCAGGAAAAAAATCAAGGTAAAGGTGCTGCAATTCGTAAAGGCTTTTCAGTTGCGACTGGAGAGTATTTGATTGTTCAGGATGCTGATTTAGAATATGATCCTAACGAATATCCTGAACTGCTGCGTCCCTTGCAGCAAGGCAAGGCTGATGTTGTTTTCGGTTCTCGTTTTATTGGTGACCGACCGCATCGCGTATTATTTTATTGGCATTCGCTCGGTAACAAGTTTTTGACACTGCTTTCGAACATGCTTACAAATCTTAATTTGACTGACATGGAGGTCTGTTACAAGGCTTTTACCAAAGAAACGATGGCCAAAATTCTTCCCGAGCTAACATCAAATCGTTTCAATATCGAACCAGAAATGACCGCGCGGGTTGCCAAGCACCATTTGCGTATTTATGAGGTCGGCATCTCTTATTACGGGCGAACATATGCAGAGGGCAAAAAGATAAATTGGAAAGACGGTTTTAGTGCTATCTGGTCGATTATCAAGTTTAACTTGTTTTCATGAACAAAAAGATATTAATTGTTACTCCGAATGTTCTTATTCCGACTCATGGCGCGTGTGAGCAAGACCGAATCGAAGGAATTTTGCAGCTAAAAAGGCTTGGTTTTGACGTGCAGGTGTTGGGAAAGATTTTTTCTTTTCAGAGCAAAGAAAATATTGAAGCTTTTTCTAAGGTGCACGAGGTGCCTTTTCACGTTGTACCGTATAGGTATAATGAGCCCAGAAACTTATTTCAAAATTTTTTTTATTATTTTAAAAGACTGATCCATCCATCCTATTGGGATGGTTCGGTGTATGAGTACGCTGATCCTAGCATGTGTGAACGAATGGAAGAGGTGCTTCAAGCCTGGAAACCAGATATTGTTTGGTTTGATTATACATTTATGTTGCCGTTATACCGGCTGGCACGCCGGCATGGTAGTAAAATTATAACTCACTCACTCATTTATGACCCAAAAAATATTTTAGAGGAGGAGGGCAGAACGTTGAAAAACTATATTCGTGCCGGTTTAAAAACTATTACTGACATTATTTCCATAAAACGCAGTGATTATTTTTTTGCTATCGCTCCTGATGAAAAAAGAATGTATGAACGCCTTGGTGCAAAGAAAATCGCACTTTTACCGCTTCGAGCCCTGTATCATCTTTTGGGAAAAAATAAGGATATACGTGATCGCTCAGTTCTTAATGTATTTTTTTTAGGTAGCAGTTACCATATTAAGCATAACTTAGGAGCTGCTGCTTTTATTATTAACGAAATTGTTCCTCGTGTCCAAAAACTGTATCAAAATAAATTTCGTTTTTTTATAACTGGTGGAAAATTACCAGAAGATTTAGAGCAAAAATGTAGTAAGCAGGGCATATCATATGTTGGCTTTGTCGAAAACCTCGATTCTTTTCTGGCAGATATGGACATAGCATTGATCCCATCTTTGTTTGGAACGGGTATGCAACAAAAAATATTTGAACCGCTAACACGCGGCTTTCCAACTATCACTTCAACAAGAGGCCTCGGTGATTATCCTTTTGAAACCGAAAAAGAAATCTTAGCTGCAGAAACGGCCGATGAATTCGTCGCGCAATTAGGGGGGCTTTTAGATGTTGAAAAAAGACGCGTAATCTCTTCTGCTGCACTGGAAAAAAGTAAGCATTTTTTCTCCCGTGAAGTTTCAGATCGCACTGTGAAAACTGCCATCGCGGCAGTTGTGCGTCAATAGAAAGAGATATGCTAGAAAATATTTTTAAAAATAAAAAAGTTTTTATTTCAGGCGGCACTGGATTCATTGGACCACATCTAGTCACCAGGCTTCGGGCATGCGGTGCTGAGGTAGAAGTATGTTCGGTAGATTTGCTCAAAAGTACGCTCACTGAATCGGTCCTTGAGCACCCTGATTATATCTATCATCTGGCTGCTGTGTCGCCTGGTGCTACCGATACGGTTGATTCAGAGCAGTTAGTACAAAATAACCGTACTATGTCTGCAAAGATTTTAGATTTTGCTCAATCGAGTAAAGCAAAGATTATCGTTGCTAGCAGTAGTCATGTCTACCCTTTGCGTACTGGAAGTGGTTGGTCGCCGTTCTCTGAAAACGAAATAATTCCTGGGCAAGCTCTGAGTGCGTTTGGATTATCCAAACAAGCAGCTGAGCAAATAAGTTGTGAGTATGCCAAGCGTAAAGGTGTGCAAGTTGTTGTGGCGCGCGTAGCAAATGTCTACGGACCGGGAGATGTTTCACATCGTTTTGTTCCAACATTTATACGCAAGTGTCTCAATAAACAATTCCCCCTTACCGTTTTAGGTAACAGAGAAACACTGCGCGACTTTGTTTATATTGATGATGCTGTGAACGGCCTGCTTCTTGCAGGGGGCGTTTCTAACTACCCGTCAATTATCAATATCGGAAGTAATGAAGCTGTCAGCCTGGCTACTGTTGCCGAAAATATTAAACAGGCTCTCGGTCTTGATAGCCAAGAAATTGTTTACCCTTATGAAAATGAGAGTGAGGTGTCATATAATGTATTAAATAGTCATCAGGCGGCTTTAGACGTTGGTTATTACCCAGCAACGAGCTTGCATGAGGGTGTGCGCAAGACTGTCGCGTGGTGGTTAACGCAGCAACATAGTATATTGTAAAAGATTTTATGAATAAGCATACATACACAGAAAATATAGTGTTTCAGGAAAAGCTTTGCGCCGTAGTGCTAAAAGCAGAGCAGATAAAAAAATTTAATGAATCAGGAGAGAAATACTATTTCTATACTCCAGAGGCTTTCCCTTTTCAGGCAGGTTTACAAAATCGCTTAAAAGGTGAATGTGCTCCAGCGCATTT
>CAZECR010000002.1:13766-76714 GCA_964510495.1 uncultured Gammaproteobacteria bacterium | reverse complement strand
CTTTTCAGGCAGGTTTACAAAATCGCTTAAAAGGTGAATGTGCTCCAGCGCATTTCCATAAACCGCTTCCGGCATTTGAAAGACTTGAGGTGCAGGAGTTTTTATACGTACTCACCGGAAGTATCTTAATTTATTTATATTATAACGACGAAATACAGCAGAAAATTATAAAAATTGCTGAAATTAAAATGGGGGCAGGGGACAGTATCGTTCTCAATTCAGGACACGAAATAATTTTTTTGGAAGATACGCAATTTATTAATATTAAACAAGGTCCTTACCGCGGTAAGGACGAAGAAAAAATGTTTGTAAGTTTATCCTAAAATTTTTTAAGTTTGCAGTATGAAAAAGAAAGCTCTCATTACAGGTATTAGCGGTCAGGATGGTTCATACCTTACTGAATTTTTATTACAAAAAGGTTATGAAGTACATGGTATCGTTAGACGAAACAGCACCGTGTTTCGTTCGCGTATTGAACACCTTTTGCCTGAGTATGAAAACTCTGAGCGTGAGGGGGGCCGTTTGTTTCTCCATTATGGGGATTTAGCTGATGGCACGGCTATTTCAGGCCTTTTGCACGCTATTCAGCCGGATGAGGTCTATAATTTAGCTGCTCAAAGTCATGTCAAAATTAGTTTTGAAGTACCTGTATACACTGCGGACATCGATGCTGTTGGCGTTCTTCGTCTGCTTGAGGCAATAAGAAATAGTGGAATAAAAACAAAATTTTATCAAGCTTCAAGTAGTGAAATGTTCGGTAAAGTGCAAGAGACACCGCAGACCGAAACAACCCCGTTTTACCCAAGAAGTCCCTACGCTTGCGCAAAAGCTTTTTCATTTTATCAGACAGTTAACTATCGTGAAAGTTACGGCATGTTTGCTTGTAACGGTATTTTATTTAATCATGAATCACCTCGTAGAGGTGAAAACTTTGTAACGCGAAAAATTACCAAAGGAATTGCGGAAATCAAAAAAGGATTGCGCGATACAATTTTACTTGGTAATCTTGAAGCTAAGCGTGATTGGGGATATGCTCCTGAGTATGTCGAGGCAATGTGGCTTATGCTTCAGCAAGATACACCAGATGACTATGTTATTGCCACAGGATCCACGCATTCAGTAAAAGAATTTGTTATTGAAGCATTCCGGTTAGCCGGTCTTGACTGGGAGTCACACATTGGTATTGATAAAACATATTTTCGCCCTACCGAAGTCGATCTTTTAATTGGGGACGCTCGTAAGGCCAAAAAACAATTACATTGGCAGCCAAAAACTACTTTTAAGGAATTAGTTAAGCTCATGCTTGAGGCTGATTGTGCAGCACTCGGAATAAAACTATAAACTATGTCTTTTGCGGCAAAAAATAAAATATTAGCGTGCATCTTGGTCGTAGCGTTTGTGCTGCCGCTTGTATATTCGTTTTTTTATCAGATTAGGCCAGTAGTAGATGCGAGGGCCTACGATACTATTGCTGTAAATATTTTAGCAGGGTGTGGTTTTAAGGAAGTGTGTACGGAAAGTTATAAATTTGATACTGCCATTACCCGCGCTGGCCCGGGATACGAGTTTTTTTTGGCTGGTATTTATGGTCTCTTTGGCCACCATTACGAAATAGTATGGGTGCTTCAGGCACTTTTGCACGCACTTTCAGCAGGTCTACTCTATGCTATCGCTCGTCGCTTATTGCCAGGGGACGAAGGTCTATTTGTCGGCTTGCTAGCTGCCGCATGGTTTACGCTTTCTCCGGACCTAATTGAGATTTCTGCCATGCTTCTGACTGAAACACTCTATCTATTTTTAGTCATAGCAACGTGGTGGTTGTTTGTTTTTTTGCAGAGCGCTCGGCATCAAAAAATAACTGCTCTTGTTCTAGGGTTGGTCACGGGTCTTACTATTCTAACCCGTCCACCAGTAGCACTCTTTGGTATTATTTTTTGTGGTTATTTTTTAATTAAAAAACAGTACCTTGTCCTAGCTCTATTTATTGCCGGTTTAGCCGCCGCTCTTTTTCCTTGGATGTATCGAAATCTTTTGATCTATGATCAGGTGGTGTTTACGACTATGATTGGGCAGTACAATCTGTGGATTGGTAATCGTCTCGAAAGCACAGGGGGACAAATCGCTGGAGGGATAAATCAACTAATTGACTATACGGCTGTTCATGGTTTCTACACCTTACCCCAAAAAGCAAAACAAGAATTTTTGTTTTTTCTTACTCATTATCCTTTAATATTCATTAAACTTTGTTTTTTACGTTTCATTCGTTATTTTAGCCTGATTAGACCGATGGGTTTTTGGTTTTACCAACACGGAGTTAAGCAAGCTGTGTTTGTTGCTTGTTCGGGTGTTTGGATTGCGCTTACTTTTATTGGTGGTTATACCGGGCTCGCTGCCAGTGTATCGAAACGTCGCGAAGGGTGGTTGGTCGTTGTGCTGCTGGCACTCAGTTGTCCGCTCCTTCTGTTGCCTACGGTGGTTGAATCACGGTATCGCTTCCAAATATATCCTTTTTTAGTAATTGGATTTGCATATAGCGTCTACTGGCTAAAGGTGCAACCGAGCATCATGAAAAAAACTTTGATCTGGATCGTCCTAATTTTAGGACTAATAAGTTGTATTGATAGCGTGTTGGCATTTGAACAAGTTATAGCGCATTTAAAAATATTTTAGGTTATCTTGGAAGTATGTGTGGTATAAATGGGTTTACTTTTAAAGATGATGCACTCATTCAGAAAATGAATACGTGTATCAAACACCGCGGTCCTGATCAGACTGGTTTTTGGTGTAACGACGGTATTTCATTTGGTCACGACCGACTCTCGATTATTGATTTGTCCGATCGCGGACGGCAACCTATGCGTGACGCTGATGGTCGTTATGTGATCGTGTTTAATGGTGAGATTTATAATTTCGCTGAATTAAAGATTGAATTACAAAAAAAATATACGTTTGTTTCAGAGAGTGATACTGAAGTAATTTTATACGCGTATCGCGAATACGGCGCGGCCTGCCTTAATAAATTT
This sequence comes from uncultured Gammaproteobacteria bacterium, assembly GCA_964510495.1. GTDB lineage: Bacteria > Patescibacteriota > Patescibacteriia > Magasanikbacterales > GWA2-37-8 > CAZECR01. The sequence continues at coordinate 73,691 of CAZECR010000002.1, read as the reverse complement.
AATGGTATTTTTGCCCTAGCTATCTGGGACACTGCGACGAGCGAACTTTTTTTGGCACGTGATCAAATGGGTATTAAGCCGTTATATTATTCTGTTCATGAAGGAAAACTATTTTTTTCCTCTGAGATTAAAAGTTTGCTTGCGGCCGGTGTTCCAAAAAGTATTAATAAAGAAGCGACGACTTTTTTCTTTAATTTGCTCTACATTCCCGAGCCTTTAACTCTCTTTGAAGGAATTTTTAAATTGCCTGCAGCACACTATGCTTTGTGGAAACAAAGAAGAATGCAGCTGACCAGGTATTGGAAAGTGACTAATTTTAATGACCTCAAGGATCGCACGGCTGCTGTTGATGAAATTGCTACGTTGTTTGATGACGCAGTTCGAGGTCAGTTAATTTCGGATCGGCCGGTTGGTGTTTTTCTTAGTGGAGGGCTTGATTCCACAGCAATAGTCGGAGCCGCAAAAAAATATAGTAGTGGTTCAGTAAAAACATTCTCAGTTGGTTTTGACATTCCAGAAGAAAATCATAAATTTAATGCTGATTTTATGTTGGCTCGCAAAACTGCGGCCTACTATGGAACCGAACATAACGAATTGGTTGTGTCGGCCAATGATATTAAAAATAATCTTTCTCGGATTGCTTGGCATTTGGACCAGCCTAACTTTAATCCAACCGCAGGAGCTATTTTTCTACTAGCTGAAGCCGCTAAAAAGCAGGTGGCAGTGGTTTTGGGGGGAGACGGGGCGGATGAGCTGTTTGGGGGGTACCCGCGTTATTATTACAGTCGATTGCTCAGTAAGTATCAGATGCTCCCTAGATCATTTCAGGTACTGATAACGCGCCTTTTGAACGCTGCAGGGTATGCTAAGCTTGCCCATAAGAGCAACTTACCGCCTAATACCGTTCGAGCGTTGGCCTTTTTAGCTCAAGACTCTCAAACGGTGGGTCGGTTTCTTCATTCTCCATATACGGATCAAACAATAATTAAGAAACATTTTAGTGAAAAGTATTTTAAAGAAAATCAAGTAAATGACTTTGAGAAGCAATTTATGAATCTCGACCGACAGAGTTGGCTGGTTGATGAGTCGCTGCAGCGTACCGATACTATGACTATGGCTTTTGGCCTTGAAGAGCGTGTCCCTATTTTAGACAAGCGTCTTGTTGAGCTAGCTTATCAAATTCCGACCGCATGGAAGATTGATTTGTTTCAGGGTACACCACGTAATTTCCAGGGAAAATCAATTTGGCGTGACGCGATTATGCCATATCTGCCTCCGCACGTGCTTAATCAAAAAAAACGGGGCTGGTTTACACCTATGGCTAAGTGGCTACGGACCGATCTTAGAAGTACGGTTGAAGAGATTTTGACTCCCGGAAATCTTGATGAAAATATATTTGATCGTGAAGGGGTTCAAAAAATGTGGCGAGACCATCTTAGTGGCCAGCGCTATAATTTAAATAGTATTTGGGCTATAGTGATGTGGCAGGTATGGTTTAATGAATATTTTAAAAAATAATCTATGCACTTTTTTAAAGACGTTCGAGAAATTTGGCATGGAAAAAATGTGTACCGATTACTCATGAATATTGAAAGTTCGCATTATACTATTCATGGTAAAACGATTGATATCGGAAGCGGTACCAAACTCGCGAGTTATCATCGATATCTTAAAAAAGATGTAGTGGTAACGGTAGAGTGTCTTAATTTTGGAGTTGCGTCCGAAGTTAACGGGGGAGGAAAGGCGGTAAATTTAGAAACAGATGCGCTTCCATATGCTGACGCAAGTTGTGACACAGTGCTTATGTTCAATGTGCTTGAGCATGTCTATAACTACGAATGGGTTCTTAGTGAAGTCAGTCGCATCTTAAAGCCTGGTGGTACGATTTTGGGGGCTGTGCCCTTCTTGGTAGCATATCATCCTGATCCCCACGACTATTGGCGTTATACGAGCGAAACATTATTTACTATTTTTACTAAAATTGGTTTTAAAGAAGTAATTGTACGCCCCTTTGGCAAAGGTCCTTTTACTGCTGCTTGGTCGCAGCTTGAACCAATCATGCCTCGTATATTCAAACTTATTGCCATCCCGATAGCACGTAGTTTTGATTCAGTATTGGTTAAGTTTCGTCCACGTATTAATGCTGCCAAATTTCCGTTGGGGCATTTCTTTATAGCGGTAAAAAACTAGGATATGAAACGCCTACTTTATATAGCTAATATTCGTCTTCCAACCGAAAGGGCCCATGGTTTACAGATTATGAAGACCTGTGAGGCCTTGGCTGTAGAGGGGGTCGAGGTTGAGTTGGTAATTCCAGACAGGGTTAATCATATTAAAGAAGACCCTTTTATTTTTTATGGTATAGCAAAGAAGTTTGCCATAACACGATTGCCTGTCTGGGATTTGATCACCAATAATTATTTTAAAGCGGTTGGTTTTTGGGTGGAGAGTTTTACGTTTTATCGATCAGTAAAAAAATATATAGCTTTGCATCCAGCGGCGGCATATTATACACGCGACGCTTTACTCGCTTCTTGGTTTGGCAAAAAAATACCCCGCCTGTACTATGAGGCTCACACGTTACCAGACAAGCTTACCATGAGTCGCTTGGCATTTTTAAAAAATGTAGAAGGTATTATAGTTATTAGCGAAGGAATTAGGCGAGCATTGTTAGAGTTAGGTTTTGCAAAGGAAAAAATTGTAGTTGTTCCTGACGCCGTTGATCCAGAGGCGTTTTTAATTACAGAAGATAAGATGATGTGTCGAAAAAAATTAAATCTTCCAGCTAATGAAAAAATAGTTCTCTATACCGGACACTTGTATGAATGGAAAGGGGCACATCTTATCGCTGAAGTGGCAACAAGTCTTCCTCAATATACTTTTTATTTTGTAGGCGGCACCACGAGTGATCTGAAAAAATTTGCAGATTGTTTTAAGGCCCTAAATATTAGACTCATTGGTTGGCGACCGCATTCAGAAATACCTTTTTGGAATAAAGCAGCTGATGTGGTTGTGTTGCCAACAAGTGGAAAAACTAAAATCGGCAGGGAGTATACTTCACCTATGAAATTATTTGAGTATGCTCTTTCTGGTACTCCGATCGTAGCTTCTCGCCTTCCTTCTATAGAAGCGACACTCTCTAAAGATGAAGTGTTTTATTTTGAACCCGATACTACCACAAGTTTGTCCCGAGCTATCCTTAAAAGTTTTGAGGATAATACCATACAAAAAAATAATGAAGCTCGGCTTAAAGCAAGGATAGCCAAAGAGTGTAGCTGGAAAGAACGTGCTCGGAAGATATACTCTATTATTTTTTAAATAACCTGCCTTTTAGTTTAATAAGGCTGCTCGCTATCTGTAAGTAGCACCAGTACACCCGGCTATAGAATATGCTGGGGTATCTGCCAGCAGGATCGAAAATCGTTGCTTGTGTAATACGAAGCGGTTCCGAGATCAGTGTGTCGTATAAAGCCTGATAAAAATTATACTTACTGTAAATATTGTCTTTCAAAATTGATTGAAAAACTGTAATGAGGCCATGCATTTTTTGAATTTGGAAATTATCTGTAGCCCCTTGTTTAATTAGTTCTGGTAGATACGAGAGCTCTTTGCGAGCTGTTTTCCCGTTTCCGTTAATTTCAAAGGCCGTAATAAAAGCTTCGGTATAAATAGGTTTTAAAATATACTCCGCGTTTGAATTTTTGACATCATTGCTTACTGAGGCCTTCTCACCGCTGATTTCTATAGTACCTTCTCCAGTGTATGGTTCAAGCATGCTTGCAGTTGCATGGTTTGGAAAACGTAAAAATAAGTCTACAGACGAGCCGTGAATTTTTGAAGTAATACTCAGAGCTTGCTTGAAGTCAAAAAAGGAGCGAATAAGTGATGTTCCGTGGTAGCGATAGCCGTTGTGGTGCAGGTTAACGGCTTTAATATTTCCGATAGTTTCCACTGTGCAGAATTCTCGTAGTAGTTCAAATTGAGGAAAATTAAAATAATCTTCAGTAATAATAATTTTCTTGAATTTCTTTAATAAGTTGATGCAGGGAATGTTGAGCGGTGTGTCAATTATGACGGTTAAACGCTGCGCATGCTTTTCTAGTTTTAATAAGATGTTGGGCCATATATAGCGAGGTACTGATATAACAACCACATCAGTTTGCGCCAAAATACGATCATCTATACTCTCGATTGGTGTAATTTGAAATTTTTGCGCAACGGCTTGGTAATGCTCAGGAGTTTTTGAATGTATTCCAACAATCTTAAAATCAGCTTTTAAACACGAGAGTGCTGGTACGAAATTATTCTGAATTCTTCTGCCTGATCCAATAAGTAATACTCGCTGCATATTTATATCATTTTACGAATTTTCGCTCTAATTTTTCTAAATAAATGAGTTAGTGAACTAATGATTACCTTTGAATTTGTGGTAATATCCTCGCTGCTTTTTAAAGGTAGGTAATCAACATTTGGTAATAGTTTGCCACGATGCGAAAGTTCGTATTGTTCTCCCGTCATGTAACGTAAAAAAGTTTCTTGAGGATCAATCTTGTTAAATACTTCCTTAAAATCTTTTGTTAAAATTGAATCGTTTTCCAGATAGTTGTGTTGGATTGAAAGTTTAAGAACCCTTCGGCGTTGTGGGGACTCATTAATTGATTGGCGGTGAAAAAAAGTTCTATTCCATACAAAAGACTTCCCAACAGTTCCCACAACACGAAGTGAATCATCGGAGTTTTGAAGCGGCACATTAGGACTTAATGGTCGAATTTCAAATGCGCCTGATTTTTCACCAACATTTGTCAGATAGAAAAAAATTGATAGATAATTCAGATCGTCATTATTGAGCCCTACCAGATCGCTTACATCCCGATGCCATTCAACATTATTGTCACGTGTTTTAATAGTGAAACTCTGGTTACCAGCATTCTCATAACAGTGAAAAGTTAGAAGGTTTGCGTCCGGCATGAGGCTGCGTATAAAGGAACGCATTGTTGGATTAAAGAACTCATTGAATATTCCTAGCTCATAGAGCTTGGCGATGCTTACCTCAGTCCGGTATCCATTACCCATTTTAGCAAATTCAGGATCAAGCAACTTGTTCCACTTGGAAAGCGTTTCATCCGAAAAAGGACAGTCAAAGAAACTTATTCCCTTAGTTTTTAGCGAATGCTCAACTTCTTTAAAAGTATCGTTTGGAGAACCTTTTTCCATAGAAAAACGTTAGTATAAAGTAATCATATTCTACCATAGTTTCGGCCTTTTACAAGATGCAGACCACATATTTTATAGTTTATGCAAGTATTGTAATTTCACTATAAATATGCTAAGATATAAGTAATTTTTGATAAAAATTTGAATTTTCCTTTTAACGAGCGTGTTATGTCAAGAGCGATTTCTATTATTATACCCTTGTATAATGAAGAAGAAAATCTGCTACTGTTGCAATCAGAAATCGGGTCCCTAATGGGTGGAAACAGAGCTGATAGTTATGAAGTGATTTACGTTGATGATGGCTCAAAGGACCAGAGTCTTTCAGTTTTAAAGAAGATGCAAGCAGCTGATGATCGTGTAAAAGTAATTTCTTTTTCTAGAAATTACGGCCAAACTGCGGCAATGGGTGCTGGTGTTAAATATGCAACTGGAGAGATTATTGTCATGCTCGATGCTGACTTGCAAAATAATCCCGCAGATATTCCTACCCTTATTGATAAATTGGAAGAAGGCTACGATGTTGTTTCGGGTTGGCGTAAGCAACGCTATGATGAAGGTTTTCGTGTCTGGTTGTCGCATGTTGCCAATAAAATAATTTCCCTCACAACCAAAGTCCATCTTAACGATTATGGTTGTACGCTTAAAGCATATCGCGCTGCTACGGTACAGGGAATAAATTTTTATGGTGAGATCCATCGTTTGCTCCCGGCGTACGCTGCGTGGCACGGTGCGCGAGTGACGGAAGTGGTAGTTAACCATCGTCCGCGTCGTTTCGGTCATTCAAAATATGGTTTTTCAAGAATTTTTAAGGTTTTGATGGATTTACTGGTTGTTAAATTTCTAATCGACTATTCGGCTAAGCCAATTTATTTTTTTGGTACGATCGGAATGCTGTCTTTAGGTTTTGGAGGCCTTTCTTTTATTTTAGCTGTTATGCTGAGAATTTTTTATCATATTTCCTTTATTGATACTCCGTTACTTCTTTTAACTGTGGTTTCAGTTATGGTCGGTGTACAATTATTTTCTATGGGGCTACTGGCAGATCTTATTTTAAGAAGTTATTACAGTACAACAACTCCTTATTCAATTCGAGAGAAAATTGGTTTCTAACTATGTGTGGTATTGTCGGTTACGTAGGCAATGGGAATGAAGGGTTGTTGCGGCGTATGGCCGGTAGTCTTAAGCATCGCGGACCTGATGGGGAAGGCTTTTATGTGGGAGAACATAGCGGTCTTGGACATCGTCGTCTTAGCATTATTGATGTTGCTGGCGGAGCTCAACCAATTTTTAACGAAGATAAAACGATCGCTGTTGTCTTTAATGGTGAGATCTATAACTACCAAACACTACGCAACGAGCTGCTTCAAAAGGGACATGTGTTTGCCACAGAGACTGACACAGAAGTAGTTGCCCACTTGTATGAAGATTTTGGTAAAAAAGCTTTTGCCCGTCTGAATGGTATGTTTGCGATAGCTCTTTGGGATAAACGACATAATGAGCTGGTGTTAGCTCGGGACCCTTATGGCCAAAAACCGCTCTATTGGTATCAGGATGATGCTATTTTTGTTTTTGGTTCCGAACCAAAAGCATTGCTTGAGTATGCAGGGCTGCCGCGGCAGCTTGATGAATTTTCAGCGTATCAATTTTTTTGTTTTGATTATGTCCCGCAGCCCCGGACTTTTTGGAAGGGGATTAGTAAATTAGAAAGTGGAAAAATACTGACGTATCGAGACGGAAAAACCTCTCTAGAGTCGTATTTTAAAATTGACCTGACTCCGATTGATCCAAATGACAGAGAGGTAAAAAATGATCTGGATGTTTTGCTTGACGCTGCTGTTAAAGATCATTTGATTGCCGATGTACCGGTAGGCGTTTTTTTAAGCGGAGGAATTGATTCGAGTACTATCGCTTATTATGCTAAAAAACATGCTCCGGCAATCAAGACATTTTCAATTGGGTTTGAAGAAAAAAGTTACGATGAATCTGGTTATGCCAAGGAAGTAGCGAATTTTCTTAAAACCGATCATTATCACAAGCAGTTTAAAGCTCAAGATGTGCTGGAAGTATTCCCAAAAGTCATCAAGAAGCTCGATGAGCCTTTTGGCGATCCCTCGCTTTTACCAACTTTTTTATTAAGCTGCTTTGCGCGGGAAGGGGTGACTGTGGCGTTAGGCGGAGATGGTGCTGACGAGCTATTTTATGGCTATCCCAATCATCGTCTAGCGAGACTTGTGAACAAGTTACCGTTTTTGGCAGTTCCACATCAGCTTAGCTCGCTGAAAAAGATGGTCAGTCTTCTGCCGATATCAGACGATAATTTGACCTTAATATATAAAATTACTCGTTTGCTTGAAACAATGCCTTTCTCAGCTAAGTATCGAGACTTTTTACTAGTTGGGGGGTATGAAGGTAGGGTTAATACTCTGTTCTCAAAGCCTGTAAATACCGCAGCACTTTTTAATTTTTCAGACGATTTTCTTGCTGGCTACTCTGAACTATCTCATAGCGATACTACTGCCCTGCAATTCTTACGATATTATTTAACGGATAATATTTTATATAAAGTGGATCGTGCTGCCATGTACGCCTCGCTCGAAGTCAGGGCTCCCTTCCTCGATAGCCGGTTGTCACATTTTATCAATCATTTACCTGAGAAATATAAACTTCATGGAAGTGTAACAAAATATTTGCTTAAGCAAACGATGGCCAACAAACTTCCGGCTGCAATTATTAATCGATCAAAAAAGGGATTTGGTATTCCGCTTGGTAGTTGGCTGAGGGGTGAATTGCGGGAATATATGTCGGAAATACTTTCTCCCGATTCACTCAATCGTTTTGGTGTCATCGATCCCAAAATAGTGGGGGAGTATATGAAAGAGCACCTCGAGCAAAAAGCCGATCATAAAAAAATTTTGTGGAAATTAATGGTTTTTCAATCTTGGTGTTTGGAGCAATTTTAATTACTGTTAGATCGTATGTTTACAAAGAAGACTTTTTTGAAAAATAATATCTGGCGCTGCCCATCATGCGCATCAACAGGTTTACGCGAGCAAGAGAGCGGAAAAAAATTATCTTGTGAACGTTGTCAGACAACATTTTTAAAAGATGACGACACGTATATTTTTTTGAATACCGCTGGTTCCTACGACAAGCAAAGTAACGGGCTTCGTGATTTCTTTAAACGGTGGCCACGTTTTTATTACACCATAGTAATTCTCTTTGGCCCAGTCTTTTTTATGGGTCTCAGTCCGAAAAAGTTTCTAAAAAAATATTGTTCCGAATCTCCTGTTTTTAATCTTGGTTCTGGACCGCGCATCATAAGCCCTGAGGTTATCAATGTCGACCTCTTTCCTTATGAAGGTGTTTCAGTTGTGGCGGATATTGGCAACCTTCCTTTGTCCGATGCGAGCAGTGCCGGAATAATTTGTGCAGATGTTTTTGAACATGTGTCTGATCCTGAGCGGGTAGTTCAAGAATTATTTAGGGTGCTTAAGCCACAAGCTTGTGCGTATATTAGTGTTCCTTTTATGTACCCTTTTCATGCCTCACCGCATGATTTTAATCGATGGACAGAGCCGGGTTTAGATCGGTTATTGAGTGGTTTCGCTATCGTTAAAAAAGGGGTAAGAAGCGGTCCCTTTTCTACTCTAACCGTGAACCTGTGTTATTTGGTAGCCACCCTTTTTTCCTTTGGCAATAAGAGCCTCTATTGGTTGCTGGTAAATATGGCTACTTTTATTTTTTTTCCAATAAAATATTTAGATAGTATTTTTGGCCACTTACCTTTTGCCATCAATATGGCAGCCGAAGTGTATTATGTAATTCAGAAAAAATAAAATATGTTTTTTTTAAAAAAGATTAGAACAATTCTGACAAAACATGCTTTAGTATTAGTTTGTGCCCTGGGAGTTGGGGCTATTTCAGTGGCGCCGTACCTGTTAGCACAGCGCGCGCTTGGTAATGAGTATCGAGGAGTTCATTATGTGTTTATGGATGATGAACCTGGGTACATGGCTCGAGTTAGGGAAGTAGTCGAGGGACATGGGTGGCTTGGTTCGCCATTTTTATATGAGTATAAAGATGCAAAACCAATCATACCGCCCTTTGGTGAATATTGGTATGCTGCACTTAATATCCTCACGCAAACCTCTTTATCAGCGACACTCCTTCTGGCTAAATTTTTGTTTCCGTCAGTATTATTTCTTTTAATTTATTTTTTTGTCTATCAATTTGGTGACCGAAGCTCTTTATGGGTTGATAAGTTGGCACCGCTATTAGCAGCTTTTTTGGTTACTCTAGGATATGATTTGGTTGATGTGAGGTCGGTGCTTCATTGGTTGCAAGGGTCGCCCGGCTTCCATGCTATAGTGTGGACAAGGCCTGTTAATCCAGTTACAGGGGCGCTTTTAGTATTTACTTTTTTGTTACTCTTAAAAAAGATTCTCGATAAGAATGCTGTAAACACAAAATACTTGTTTGTAATTTGTGGACTAGCAATAACGCTGAGTATTGGATATTTTTTTGCTTGGGGCATGATTTTAGCCTTAGTAGGTGTTATCTTTTTTGGGACACTTTTGCGACGCGAATACCATTTGAGTAAAAAAATTATTTTAATTGGAGTGATTGCTTTTTTAATGAGCTTGCCAATCTTGCTGCGAGTGTTTACGTCTCTGCATTCTGCTCAAGGAGCCCTATTGTCGCAGCGTAATGGTTTATTCTATAGTCATGCTCCGATAGTTAATTGGCTAGTCTTAGCAGTAACAATCGTCTTTATCCTTGTTTCATTAGTGCGATATTTAAAACAAGGAAAAAAAGTTTTACTCGAAGATGATGCCTGGAATTGGAGTGTCTATATGTTAGGAGCAAGTTGGTTGGTTTTTAATCAGCAAATTATTACTGGAAGAGTGGTGTGGTATCCACATTTTGTTCAATATACTATCCCACTCATGATGGTCATAATGACCTTGTTGGGTGAACGTCTTCTTAAATTGTGGCGCATACAGGTTTGGTACGCTGTTTCGCTGTTAGGTATCATGTGTTCCTTGGCCTATGGTCTGGCAGCAACAACAACATATCGCTCTAATCTTGCAGAGTTTAAGGAAATACAAAAATATCGTGTAGTTTTTGATTGGTTAAATACGCATGCACCTGATCCGTGCGTAGTCCTCCCTCTTGAGCCTAATAAGCAGTATAGCCTTATGATCCGTGCATTCACACGGTGTAACTTATATGTTGCCAATACCGAGCGTTTCTATGCTGTACCCGATGATCGTCAAAAACATAATTTCTTTTTACTGATGAGACTACGAGGGGTTCGTTCCGAAGGAATCGAAACATACTTGGATCAGCATGATGGAGAAGTGATCAATTATTTTTTTGAGAACTGGGATGAATTATTTTCTTCAAGATTATCGTCGCGTTTAATTGAGGTCCGAAAACAGCTGCCGAATGAATATCGAGATTTCCTCAAAAATAATTTTTCCGATGAAGTGTACAAGTACAAAGTAAACTACCTGGTTTCTGAAAATGAATTGAGTTCTGTTGTTATGGAGTCTTTACCAAAACTAAAATTAATCGGTGCTTTTGAAGGTTTATTTTTGTACGAGTTATAACTTAAATACATCTTTTGATGTATTGGATGATTTTTTCTCCAGCATCACCCCGACCAAATGGATTAATCCATTTGGTCTTTTTAAAACGAAGCATTTTTTCAACTGCTTTCTGTATTTGTTCAGGTTCTACCCCGGCAAGAATATTAATACCCAGGTGAAGTGTTTCGGGGCGTTCGGTGGTATCTCTGATAGTTACACAAGGAACACGAAGAATACATGCTTCTTCTTGCATGCCGCCTGAGTCGGTAATAATCAGCGCGGCGTTAGCTTCAAGCAATAGGAAATCTAGATATCCAAGCGGCGCAACAATGGTTGCTCCAACGGGTACAGTTAGTTTGAATTTTTTAATATTTTTTTGCGTTCTTGGATGAATGGGATATATAACGGGAAGCTCCGTGCTTGCCGCAACCAATTCAAGTCCTCTCAGTACTTTGTTCAAGCGCTCAGGATCATCAACGTTTTCAGCCCGATGAGCGGTAGCAATAATATATTTTTTTGGTTCAAGCTTAAAACGTTTAAGAATAGTTGATTTTTTGGCAGCTAATTGTAAATTTTGTTTAACGGCATCAACGATCGTATTGCCGCTAAGGAATATTTTTTCTTTTGCAATTCCTTCTTCGCGCAGATGTTTTGCTGTCTCTTTAGTGGGTGTGCACAAATAGTCACTAATATGATCGGTCAGTGTCCGATTTATCTCCTCTAACATTTTGAGGTCATAACTCCGTAATCCCGCTTCATGATGGACCACCATAATACCAAGTTTGTTGGCTGCGAGAGCCCCGCTCAGGACTGTGTTAGTATCACCCTGCACAACCACTGCCACAGGTTTTTCTTTAATTAAAATGGCGCTTATTTTTTGAATCATTGTTGCGATTTGTTCGTGATACGGTTTGCTACCAATGTTCAGATTATAACGTGGCTTTGGCAGCTCAAGATCATCAAAAAATTGTTGATCCATTTCATGATTATAATGTTGACCGGTATGTAGGATAAAGTAGTCGATTGCATGCTTTTCACACGCACGAACAAGCGGTGACATTTTAATTATTTCCGGACGCGTGCCTAGAATTAAAGCGATTTTCATAGAGTGGTACAATCTTTAAAAAGTTGTAATAGCTTGGCGGAAGTAGCTTCAACAGAGTAGTTGGCGCGAAATTTCTCGTTATATGCGGGGCCTGTTTTAGTTTGAATTAATTTTCGCAAGTAAGTGATCAGCGTATTTTTTTCTTTGTAGTTAAAACATTTTTGCCCCAATTCTTTAAGGAAAGTATCGGTCGGGCTGTTGCTGGGTGTAATACCAAGTATCGCTGTCTTGCTCCCCGCATAATCAACTACTTTAGAAGGCAAAAAAGGGCTGTTTTCAATATCGGCATCAATAACAATAAGACAGTCTGATTGTTTCATGTAGCGAAGACTTTCCGTGTAACTTACTGGAGGAATGATGGAAGTAAGATCTGCCAAACCATATTTTTTAGCCATTTCTTTAATTCGAGCTTCGGTGTAGCCTGCGTAGCTATTAGCTGCGCCTACAAGTTTTAGACAGAATGTTCCTCTAAGTTTGGGTGAATTTTTAAGAAGTTCTTGCAGTGCTAAAAAGAGAAATTCCGGGGTTCGCTTCCCGTAGAGAGCTCCGATATGGCTAAAAATAAAGGGTTCGTTGTTTTTAACTCGAGCCGGGTATTCTTTTTCGTCAAAACAATGAGGGATAACCACTGTTTTATTTTTCCAGCTGGCTGGAAATTTTTGTAGTACAAGATCACGGAGCTCTATATTTGTAAAAACGACTCTATCGCTTTGTTCAATAATAAAACGTTCGAGTTTGATTATTTCAGCTCGCTTATGATTGCTCCAGTTAGAATAAGGATTGTCAGCCCAAGGGTCGCTAAAGTGGCTAATAAAAGGAATGCCAAAATGTTTTTTAAGTCGCGCGCCGAAGATGTTGCTGTCTTGAGGGTTGGCAAAAGAAAATATGAGATCAGGTTTTTCTTTTTTCACAACTGCACAAAGCCTTCGAAAAATGCGTTCCGAATATTTATTTTTGAGAATTTTGGGCACGATCGGTAATCGTGCAACGTATTTGTTTATTTTCCACTGATCAATAGAATACTTCGTTGCAGCAATATCCCAAGCCGTGTCTCCGGCATAACTTACGATGGTCGGAGTAGTTCCTTGCTTGATCCATTCCGGAATCATTTTGCCAATTAAAATAGCTTGGGGACGCACTACTGGTGGTACCCAGAAACTCAGACAGAGTGGCTTGAAATGATCTGTCATAAGCGTTGATCTTTATAGAGGTTTTTTTTAAATACTGTAAAATTTTTTCTAGCTAATTCAAAAAAAGGTGTCTGGTGTGGTAGTTCATAGGGTACTATGCGCTGTATAATTTCTGAAGGAGTAAAATTGTCCTGTTCGAATTGAACGTCTTTAGGAAGTTGAATGTATTCATTAAAATCACCAAATTTTTTATGATCAGAACTAGATTTGTGTGCCAAGCTAATGAATGGAATATTTAGAAGATAAGGAACAATCAGTCCGTGTAAACGAGTTGAAATAAAGAAATCACATTTTTTGATCTCTTCAGTAAAGCTCTGTGCGTTGCCGGTATAGATAATGATTTGCGCTTTGATTTGAGCTGCGTTTAATAGTTTTTGACAAAAAACGAATTCATTATTCTTGGAAAGTGCTCCCGAAAAACAAAAGAGTCGTATGCAAGGGTATTTTGTTGAAACGAGTTTGAGAAGTGCTACATAGTTATTAAATATTTCTTGATACCCAGCTCGTTCGGGTTCCCGCAGTGTAAGGCCGATAGTGCCTATGGTAGCGACCTTTTCGCGTGGAAGAATTTTTTGGTCTTCTAAATAGCAAGCGGCGAGATCAAATGTTAATTCTGGTTGATAAGGAAGATTGAGGGCGCAGGCAAAATCAAAGCTTGCCTTGTCTCTAAATGTGCAAGCGTCAAGCAGTTTAAGTACGCGACTGCAAGCTGCTTCATCGGCCGTAGTTTTAAACGGTCCAACTGATACATTGATGCCAAGAGCTGCTCCAGAAGTATTTTGCTTAAAAAAAGCTATCCCTCGTTCTTTCCAGAGGGAGCTCGCGCTGGAATGAAGTACTGATCCTCCGCCTACGAGGAGAAGATCTGCTTTTTTAAGCGCACGATTTTCGAAAAAGGTGGGTTTAAAACGGTTTCCTAAGAGTGGGGGATATATCCAAGTGTATTTCTTATGAATGGTTGGGTGTGCCTGCGACCAGATGGTGTATTTTTCTATCTGAAAATGAGTATTCAAATAATTTTGAACTGCTTCAGCCATTAAGTCATCTCCATAATTTTGAGCGCCAAGCCAAGCGATGTGAACAATCTTCATAATAAAAATGTTGAAGATAAAGAAGCTGTGCTCGATGTTTGTTGGTGCATGAGTAAGAGATCGGTTAAATATTTCACTGCCCAGTTTAGTGCCTGATACGGTTGGTAGTCTCCGTTTATTGGCCAGCTGCCCCATAGAGCTCCAAGACCTCCAAAAGAGGGGTCTGTCATATTTTGCTTAGACGTAAGAAAAGCTATTGAACGCTCAATAAATTCTGTATAGCTGGGATCAGAGTATCTACTTCTAATTTTAATCGCTGTAATAGCAATTTGAGCTATTCCTGTTAAACAATATGTGTCAACTGTGGTTTGCCAAATATTATTAAAACGTCCTTTGGGCAAGCCCTTTGAGTCTAGGTGCCGTAGCAGATTGTCTACGGATAGGCGAGCTGCGGTGAGGTATCTTTCTTCATTAAGCAGTATTCCAATATCCCATAATCCATCGATGGTATACCCAAGCGTATGGAGTAAGGCATCCGTTCTATCTTCAAAATCACAATATTTAAACCAGCCAACCGCATTCTGTTGTTTCAGTGTAAACTCGGCAACTCTTTTACCGAGATCAATAAAAAGAGTGTTGTGTGTAAGCTGTCCCAAATAAACAATTGGAACTATGGCGTATATATTATAGACCGTTGTGGTAGGGTTTACTGAGTCGGCATTATGTGCAAGCCATTGTCCAGTATTAGAAAATTCGTTCTTTAAGACCCAATTGGCTGCTCGCGTTGCTGCATCTAAGTAGAGCGTATCTTTTGTTTCTTCAAATAATGCAATAAAACCTCGGATGACTTGACCCGTGTCAAAAACGGCTGGTTTCGGATCTTTTCCAATATTTCCGCCAGGAATTCCCCCTTCTGAAGTCATAATACTTATTTCCCAGGCAGCAATTTTTTTAGTTCGTTCGATCAGATTTGGCTCTTTAAGAAATTGAGCCGCTCGGAGTAAGGTGGGAATGATATAACCGCTTGTTTCAGGATAAGAAGGTTGCCAACCAGTCTTATTAAACTTAGGGTCATATACCAAACTAAAGCCCCGACTAATTCCACCATCCCGATTGTTGTCTTGCGCGTTACACAGCCAATCAATAGCTGCACGGAGCGCATCATGTTTGGTTGGAATATTGATTCGTTGCTCCAGATGGTGTGCAAAATTTTTGGCCAAGTATTTTTGCCATTGCCGCTCTGTATAATGCAAAGCAAGTTTGGTAAAATAAGTGGCTCGGTTGAAAACCATATAATTTAAATGACTGAGATACCGAAGGCGAGTTCAATTTCACTGCGATAGAGTACCCACAGTGTTTCGAGATCATCTTTCTTACCAGTTTCCCAAGCCATGATGTAATCAAAGTTAAATCCAGCATCATAAGCGCTCGTCACATAATTCTCGAGACGACGTTCGTATTCTGGTGTATGTAGATCTGCGGCTAAAGCAGTTTTGATAGCACTGGCTAATGTTGAAAAGTTTGTGTGATGAAAAACATTCGGCAGTTTGAGTAGCGTGCCAATATTTCCGAGCTGGATAGCGGGTTTATGTAAAAATGCAGCTTCCGCAATGGTCGTGCTGTTGGGGCTTACAACAAGAGCGGCTTTTTCCAGAATTTTTTGACTAGGAATACGGTAATCGACCAATTTTACGTTAACCGTTCGAGATAGTTTTTCGAAGCACGAAGCAGGCCTGTAACCAATCATGGCCGGGTGTTCTTTTACGATGAGTGTATAATCATCAGGCATCGACATTGCTACCTGCCGGGCTGTTTCCATTTGGTTATTGAAAAAAGGCGCACTAACATCAATGGAGGATTCCGGTTGGAACTGAAGAGGAAAATAAATTGCTGGGCCAATTTTTTCAAGTGGATAGTAGCCAAAATTTTCCGCGCGGTATTTGTTGTAGGCATGAGCGTAGTGGTCGCGCAGAATAATGTGCGGCGGGCGATAATCAGCGGTAATACCGGTACTTTTGAGTACATTAATTTGTGGGTCAATAAACCAACGCAAGCAATAATAATAGGGGGCAATCTCGTGGCGCAGCCTACGGTAGAAAGAAGTTTTTTGCGGTAAATACCTAGAGGTTTCGGGTGCTTTAAAATTTGTTCGAAATTCCTGTATGTAGATCTTGGCTCGCGTAAGATTGGGTGAGGGTGGTAGTAAGCCTTGGTTCAGGGCGTCGAGGCGGTCGTGGAATGGCCCGGTGCTCTCTTGATAGTCATAGGTAAAAATATAGTTGCCTTGTACCTTGCTGTCAGTTACCCCAATCATTGGCACGCCATGCTTTTTTGCATACAAATTAAACATAATATGCGGCAGCGCAACAAAATTGGGTGTTAAAATCAGGTCTGGTTTAAAATCCTTAAAAACGATGCGAATACATTTATAGATAGCCTTAACATAATCAATTATGGCTTCGTCTGAAACATTTTGTTTAAAGCTGTAGTAATATTTATCTTTGTAGGATTTAACGTGATTCCGAAGGCTGTAGACAATAGGCCAAATAGAGTCAATTCCGAGTTCTCGGCAAATTTCAGCTAGAGTAAAGGTGTCATTATCAAGGTATTTTTCCGGTTCGCTCATGATATCATCATGGCTGATAACTAAGCTGTACGCGGGTTTGGTTTGTTTTAAGATAAAATCATGCGTGGTGCGTTTTAGTGTGAGCGCGCCAAGTTCCGCGCCTTCAGCAGTCAGTTTTTCAGCCAAAAATTGACCAATCGTGGTGGCCCAACCACGCTGTTGGAATATAAAAATTCTTTTACCGTTAAATGCGTTCATAATTAATCATGCCTTAAGTCTGACTCAGTATAGCAAGATGGGGTCGTACTGCGCAAGTTCGCAGATGTGATGCGTGCCTAGACCTTATTTCATGCTTCCGCCTTTGTTCTTATAGTTTTTGTGGGCCAGAATGATTGACGGATTACTTGTAAGATGCTAAGGTAGTCGTGGAATTTTTTGTTCGAGCTTAGCCATTTGTCAAAAATGACAAGTACGTATGCTCGAACAAGAAATGATAGAGGGCATAACATGGAAACACATACGCGCAGACTGATTCGAACCAGCCTGTGGAGGTTCATTGGGAGCCTCATGACCACACTTATTGTGTTTGCTGCAACTCGACGTCTAGATTTCTCCTTGGGTGCAGGAGCAATCGATGTGTGTGTCAAGTTGGTGGTGCACAATCTGTACGAGTACTTTTGGGGCAGGGTGAAATGGGGTAGAAAATGATCTCCCTGTAATCGCCTGGCCGAGGATGTTCACTTTTTAGCTGTTACGTAGTGGTCGGACAGTTGCGACCTCAGTCCCTCCACTACTCGTTTTTTTAAATAAGCTTGAGGAAACGAGTAGGGGGATTGAATATTGAAAAAAGTGTACAATCAAAAGCTGAGGAGTAAATTCCCTATGCAGTGTTAAAAAAAACAGAGTTATCTCTGTTTTTTTAGTGTTTCTAAATATGCCTCGTACTCCTCGAGCGGCCAACAATCATTTTTCTTTTCGTCAAATACCTGACTGCGATATTCAATAAAAGTCACTTTGGTAAGGGCAGTAAGAGAGTGGTAAATATTTTTATTAATGGTTAGCAGGTCACTCTGACCGATCTCCAAAGTCTCCCGTTCACCGGTTAAGCCGTTATAAAATGAAGCTGTGACCTGTCCGGAAATGAGAAAAAAGTATTCTGGATCTTTGGCCTGGTCAACACCTTTGTGGAAATGGTTGCCAAAACTAACACCCTTATTACGGTGATATAAAGTGATCTGTTGACCGGGCAGACCCTTAAACAGCTCAAAAGTTTCTCCTTTAGCAGAAGTTGAAATTGGATTCATCGTCTGTACGGTAACGCCTTGCATATTGCTTAATGAGACTTTGATTTACTTCTGAGATGTTCCAAAACCTTTGCTGCGGATTGTTCGATAGACTCTTGGTCGGTGTTTAATTCTAGGTCAGGATTACTTGGTGCTTCGTATGGGTGGTCTATTCCGGTGAACATCTCCAGGATTCCGGCTCGTGCCTTTTTATACAAACCCTTTACGTCGCGCGCTTCGCATACTTCGAGCGGAGCATTAACAAAAATTTCACTGCAATTCCCGATCTTATTTTTCAACTGTTCTCGCTGTTCCTGATAAGGAGAAATCATCGTGACCAAAACAATTACGCCGTGCTTGGCTAGAAGTTTGGCTGCAAAAGCAACAATTTCAACATTTTTCTTTCTGTCTTCATGGCTAAAACCTAAATGTGCTGTTAACAGTTCTCTAACTGTGTCGCCGTCCAAATGTTCAAACGGCACGCCTTGTTTTTTTAGTTCAGTAGCTACTTTTTCAGCGATAGTACTTTTGCCAGCGCCTGATAACCCAGTAAACCATAGAACGTGGCCGATATTCTGTGTTTTTTCACTGTTTTCAGCAAGCTTTTCTTGGCTCTCTCCAGCCTCTACTTTCTCTTTAATAACACCTGCTCCAACAGTGTCGTTGGTCATTTCATCTATGATGATAAAGCATCCTGTGTTTTTATTCTGGGTATACGAATCAAAAAATAAGGGTTTGAGCGTTTCTAAACTGACTCGTCCAATATCATTAAACTGTAACTCGGTGCCTTTGTCTCGGTGGAGCGTTTTGATGTCAATTTTATACCTTAGATCAGTAGCAAAGACTGGTACCGTAGTCGTCATGTGTTTTAGTAGGTATCGCTTACCTTTTTGGAGTGGTGTTTCGCTAAACCAGCAAATCATGGCATCGAGCTGGTTCGAAATTTCAGGCAGGTTGTTAGGCCGTACGATCATATCGCCCCGGCTGATATCCAGTTCGTCGTTCAGTGCTACAACAACAGCTTCGGGATTAAATGCATATTCTCGTTTTACTCCAGCAACAAAAATTTCTTTGACTGTTGTTGTCCGGTTTGAAGGTAGTATTTTTACGGTTTCGCCAACGGAAATAGTACCTCCCTCGATTGTTCCGGCATACCCTCGAAAATCTTGGTCGGGCCGAATTATGTACTGAACCGGCAAGCGGAAATCAATCAGATTCCTATCACTCGCAATCTCAATGTTTTCAAGGTAGTTCATGACTGTGCGGCCGCCATACCAAGGCATGTTTTCACCGCGGCTCACGATCATATCTCCTTTGAGCGAAGAGGCCGGGATAAATTGGAGGTCGTACATTTGTAATTTTGAAGTAAAGTCGATACATTCTTGTCTGATAGACTCAAAAATATTCTCATCGTAACCTACCATGTCCATCTTGTTAATTATGATGGCAATATGGGGAATGCCAAACAGCGTGGCGATAAATAAATGACGTTTTGTCTGGGGCAATAAACCTTTTCT
Source organism: uncultured Gammaproteobacteria bacterium (assembly GCA_964510495.1). Taxonomy (GTDB): domain Bacteria; phylum Patescibacteriota; class Patescibacteriia; order Magasanikbacterales; family GWA2-37-8; genus CAZECR01. The sequence goes on along the minus strand of CAZECR010000002.1, from coordinate 54,194 downwards.
GGCATCAATCAAAATAAGCGCGGCCGCTGCTTTAGATGCGCCGGTAGCCATATTGCGGGTATATTGTTCGTGACCGGGTACATCCGCAATAATGAATCGCCTTTTATTGGTAGAAAAATAGCGATAGGCAACATCGATAGTGATTTTTTGTTCTCGTTCGGCTGATAAGCCGTCGGTAAACAGCGAAAAGTCCATTTCGCCTTCTACCTTGTCCGCTTTTTTAACAGCCTCGATCTGATCGTCATAAATCTGGTCTAAATCGTAGAGTAACCGCCCAATAAGCGTCGATTTTCCATCATCAACACTGCCTGCTGTTACAAAGGTTAAAAGTTCGATATCTCGATTATATTTTTTTTCAGCTCCATTCATATATTAAAAGTAGCCTTCTTTCTTTTTTTGTTCCATCGAAGAATCGGATGTGTAATCAATCGCTCGGTTTTCACGTTCTGATTTACGGGCCACGAGCACTTCCTCTAATATTTCTTCCAAAGTGGTTGCGGTAGAAGCTACGGCTCCAGTCGATGGCGAACAGCCGAGTGTTCGGTAGCGACTCATCATTTCGATGACCTCCTCACCTTCTTTTGGTTGGTTAAATTCGTCCACGCGAAGTAAAATGCCGTTGCGCTGAAATACTTTTCTTTTTTCCGCAAAGTACAGGGGCACGATTTCAATTTTTTCCATCAGAATATAGGCCCAGATGTCAGCTTCGGTCCAGTTGGAGAGGGGGAAAACACGGACACTCTGTCCTTCTTTGATTCGAGTATTGTAGAGCGACCAAAGTTCAGGACGTTGGTTTTTTGGATCCCAGCCGCCAAGTTCTGTGCGGAAGGAAAAAACACGCTCTTTAGCTCGGGACTTTTCTTCTTCACGACGGGCACCACCAACAGCGGCATCAAAGTTATTTCGTTTAATAGCGTCTAAGAGCGGTTTTGTTTTTTTGTGATAAATATAGATGTCTGTTCGAGCTTCTTCCGGTCCAAGCGCCTGAGCTTCGGGGGATTCATTTTTCTCTACCAGTAATTTTGCGCCAATCTTTTTAACATAATAATCGCGAAAGGCGATCATTTCCTTGAATTTAAAACCGGTATCAATATGGAGAAGGGGAAAGGGGATCTTGCCAGGAGCGAAGGCTTTTTCGGCTAGGCGAAGCAGGGTAGCTGAATCTTTTCCGATTGAATACAAAATGACCGGATTTTTAAATTCAGCGGCCATTTCCCGGAATATATGGATACTTTCAGCTTCGAGTTGCTTTAAATAATTGAGATTGTAGGCTTCGACCATACGTACGAAGAGTTTTTATAATTGAGTTGTTTTAGTATATCCTACAACAAAATTAGGGTCAACTTGCAGTCAGGTCAGTTTACTGTTCGATAAGTCAGAGGTGTATTTTCCGCAAATGTGCTCGGCCTATTCCAAGGCTACCCTGGCCCTAAGGGTTCGTCATACCGGTTGTCGGTTGAAGCCATACTTAAACAGGGGAATTAGGTTGACAGTATAGCTATGTATTGGTAAGCTATGTTTGATTTTACCATGGCAATATAACGTGCCATTCACATGTCGATACAGCTTATTTTAGAAAGGGATCGACCAGATTTATTCAGTACATATTGGCAGGAAATACTTAATCAGTATAGGCCTAGTCCGCGTTATTTACTGACCAGCCTTGCGGCGTATCCTTTGACAGCGAAAGAAAAGGGCGTGGACTATGTAAACGCCAGTTTTGTGTATTTGGTTAATAATAAACCGTTAGCCGGAGTGTTTTTGCCCATTGAAAAAAGTGCAGAAGTATGTGCGGTAAGCTGCCTTGGCGATTATGTCGACGCACCCCTTATCCTCGATAAGGCTATTGAAAAGGATGTTTTTAGACTGATCGACGAACTCGCTCTGGAGCATCGTGTCGATAAGATGCTATTTCAAGTTGATCCACTCGAGACCGATCGCTTCAATTATAATTTTTTACAAGAGTATGGTTATTTGGATACCTCGATACTGAATTATGTAGTTGATTTGACGGTTCCCGATATTTATAAACAGTGCAGGGAAAATCACAGGCGTAATATAAAAAGGATTTTGAATGATGCTGCGTACTCAATTTTTACGATCGATAGTAGTAATCCGTCCTATGAGAGCCATGAAGAATATCGCGAACTCCATCGACGTTGTTCCGGTAGGGTAACAAGGCCCAAAGAAACATTTGACCTCCAGTTTAAAAAATTGATCGACGGACAGGCGGCGCTCTTTGGTCTTAAATATAAGGAAAAAGATATTGCCTATGTCTATTTTGAGCATAACGGCAATGTGGCAGCGTACTGCTCGGCGGCTGATGATCCCGAATATGATCGGCTTCCCCTGTACCACGCGCTCATTTACTCAGCACTCGAGTATTATAAAAATAAAGGCATTCGTCTGGTTGATATGGAACAACCTTCAACGCCATCAGCCCAGTACGATTCTCTTCCCGATCAAAAGCAGTTGCAGATCGCTCATTTCAAATCTGGTTTTCCCGGCACTTTTGTTCAAAATTTTAGGGGGGTTAAGTATTTTTCGGCCGACCAATTTGAACGAGACAATGCTGCGTTTGCTCGTGACTATATATCTTTAATCCAAGCTAATTCTACGAATTCATAACTGTATGTTTACCCTTTGGCAAGACTGGAAAGAATTTAATCAAAGCGTCAAAGACAAGCGAGTTGTTTTTTTTGGTGTTGCGGATGATTGGTTTGAAAAGACCTTTCAATACTCTAACCCAAACTTGGCCTATATTGTTGACAATAGTGAGTCGCGCAAGGGTAAAAAATACATGGTCACGGATAAAAAAAGTGAATTTGATGTATTCGATCCGGAAGTATTAAAAAAGAAAGATGCTGATATTTATATTGTTATTACGAGCGGTGCTTATAAATCAATTATTCCACAGCTAGTCAGTTATGGTTTAAAGCCGGGCGCGGATTTTTGTTGCACACCGGCGTTAAATAATCTGAAAATTTTAGGTGATATTGACGCGTGTACGACAAAACTCCTTATTTGCTCTGCTGATCACAAAATTTACACGGAACTCGACAAAGGTAAGAGTGGTGGCGGCGGTTTGTATCTCTATGACATTGCGCTTAGGCAATCGACCAAGGTTTTAGAAGGCACGTTGCACCAGATTATTGATGCTGGTGACAAGTATTATGTATTAGATGAGGTTCGTGGTGGCCTAGTGGTTTCAAAAAATGATTACACTGTCGTTAAAGAATTTGGTTTTGAAATGGATGCAAAATCACACGGTATGGCCTATAGCCCGGAGCGAAAACTTATTTTTATCGCCAAATCTGGATTAGATAAAATTTCCGTATATTCATCTGAAACACTCGATCATGTCACTGATATCATGATTTCAGATAAATATACTTATTATAAAAAAGACATGCACCACATTAACGATTTGTTCGTTACGGATCGTTATTTGTACGTTTCACTTTTTTCTCATTCCGGTAATTGGTCTTGGGGTGTCTACGATGGGGGAATCATGGAAATTGACCTTGATGACTATGCTGTGCGTCGTCCATTAATAACCAATGCCTGGATGCCACATAGTCCCAAATTTATCGGCTCAGAACTTTTTTATCTCGATAGTATGCGCAGCATCCTGTATCGTGGTAATCAAAGAATTGTTGGAGAATTTTCTGGTTTCATTCGCGGGCTTGCTCATGATGGTGAGTATTTCTATGTTGGGCAGAGCGAGAGCCGCTATTTTGATAAGTTAAAAGGTATTAAAAATTATATCTCGCTGAACGGGGGCTTTTATCTGTTCGATGAAGTTTCCAAAGCTGGCAAATTTTATAGCATGCCTGAAACCCGGCAAATTAGAAATTTGATTGTACTTAAATAAGGACTATGTTTAGCCTTGATAACAAAACAGTATTAATTACCGGTGGAACAGGTTCTTTTGGCAAGAGTTTCACCAAGTATTTGCTTGAGAATTTTAACTTGAAAAAGTTGATTGTTTTTAGTCGTGACGAGCTCAAGCAATTCCAGATGGAGAAAGAGATCGTTGATCCAAGGTTGCGCTTTTTTATTGGCGATGTGCGTGATTTGCCGCGATTGCAGCGTGCACTCTGTGGTGTAGACGTAGTAATTCATGCTGCAGCCCTTAAGCAGGTTCCGGCACTCGAATACAATCCTTTTGAGGCGGTAAAAACCAATATACTAGGAACGCAAAATATTTTGGAAGCTTGTATTGATCAGGGGGTGGAGAAAGCAGTGCTGATTTCAACTGATAAAGCGGCACACCCGGTAAATTTATACGGAGCCACCAAATTGTGCGCCGAAAAATTATTTATTGGAGCAAATTCATACTCTGCTAACCGATGCAAATTTGTTGTCGTGCGCTACGGTAATGTTATCGGTAGTCGCGGTAGTATTGTTGAAACACTTCTTAAGAAGAAAGATGTTGATACGGTCTATATTACTGATGAACGCATGAGCCGGTTCTGGTTAACTCTCAAGCAGAGTATGGAGCTCGTTATGAAGGCGCTTAAAGAGGGTGAGGGTGGTGAAATTTTTATTCCGAAAGCTCCTAGTCAGCTCGTTAAAAACTTGTTTGAAGCGCTTGTCCCGGCGGCTAAAAAGGTTATCAGCGGTATCCGTCCTGGGGAAAAGTTGCACGAAGTTTTGTTAACAAATCAGGAATCACGGCATGCTGTCGAAACAGAAAATCATTATATAGTTTTGCCTGAGTTTTTAGATACTACTTCGGAGCGTTACCAGAAATACGCTGCTCTTCCTAAGGTTCCTGAGAATTTTCAATTTGCAAGTGATTCCAATGCTGTTTGGCTCACAATTGAAGAGTTTAAAGAATTACTTGAAAATGTATGATTCCTTACGGGCATCAATCGATATCCAAAAAAGATATTCAACGTGTTTCAACAGTACTACGTTCTGATTGGTTGACCCAGGGTCCGGAGGTTAGTCGGTTTGAAGAGGCGCTTGCACGGTACACAGGAGCCAAGTATGCAGTCGCTGTAGCTAATGGAACGGTGGCGTTACATGCTGCCTATCTAGCCGCTGGAATTAAGTCTGGTGACGAAGTAATCACCACTGCTAATACTTTTGTGGGTACTGCTAATATGCTGGTTGCAATTGGCGCTAAACCTGTTTTTTGCGATATTAGAAGCGACACCTGCAATATTGATGAAACTAAGATCGAAGAGCTGATTACCAAAAAAACCAAAGCAATTGTCCCCGTTCATATTTTTGGTCATCCTTGTGAGATGGATGCCATCTATCGTATCGCCAAGAAGTATCACCTCGTTGTTATCGAAGATGCCTGTCATGCCCTTGGTGCGCGATATAAAAGCAAGCCCGTCGGTAACCTTAAAAGTGCGGCGACGGTTTTTAGTTTTCATCCGGTTAAGGCAATTACTACAGGAGAAGGTGGGGCGATCGTGACTAACGATAAAGCTCTCTATACCAAAATGAAACTACTTCGAAGCCATGGTCTTGTTAAAGATAAGAATGGTTTTAATGTTATGAGTGAGCTGGGTTACAATTATCGGCTTAATGATCTTCAGGCGGCGCTTGGCAGAAGTCAGCTTACGAGAATCAACTCCTTTATCAAGTCCCGCCACAGTCTCGTTAAATTATATAACCAACTATTGTCGAAAGAAAAAAACATAATCCTGCCCCTCGAACTCTCCCACACCTATAGCGGCTGGCATATCTATGTTATTCGTACGAGTGATTCTCGTCAGCGTTTGCCCCTGTATCATTTTTTGCAAAAGAAAGGTGTTGGTGTTAATTTTCATTACCCAACGGTATACTCGCATCCATTTTATAAAAAATTAGGATATACAAAAGTAGCCTGTCCGGTTGCTGACCTGTATCATGAGACGGCCATAACACTGCCATTATTCACCCATCTTAGCCGTCGCGACGTTAGCTATGTCTGTGATTTAATTAAAGAATTTTTTGCAGCACGTTAATTTTTTCAAATTATGGAATTTCGGTACGAAAAAATTGAAAAAATAATTGTACTCGGCGGATCGTATCTGGTGAGTGAATTTATAAAACGTGCACACGCTACCTTAAGTGTGGAAGTTGTTGTTTTTAGTGCGAAGCGTCATCTAGAAGAAGAAATGTACGATATGACTCTCCGCCAGGTACTCAAAAAAGCAGGTGTGCGGTACTATGAGTCAGAAGATATAAACAATGACGAGCACTTGCGCCGAGAAGTGGTTGGAAACGTCCTTGGAATCGGCATGGGAGCGGCTTGGCCCTTCACCGAGGAAACAGCCAGGCTGTTTAAACCCAGATACTTTTTGGATTTCATGAGTATAGATTTGCCTATGTACCGCGGGGGCGCACATCATACCTGGAGGATTTTACATGGTAATAATCACGGGTCCGTAAACCTACAAATCATTTATGGGGGAGAAAAAATGTTTCATAAAGGTGAAATTGTTAAAATGAGAGCCTTTGATTTTCCGGTGGGCTTAAGAAAGCCGATTGACTATATTAATTATCAGTTAGGAATTGAACTTGATTTTTTGAATGAATTTTTACAGGAAATTAAAGATGGTAAAAATTTTGAAATTACTGGGCTAGATGAATCGCACAGTTCCTACTATCCCTTTTTGCATACTGCCACTAACGGTTTTATTAATTGGGCGTGGTCAGGAAGTGATATTTATCGTTTTATTTGTGCGTTTGATGAGCCGTACGCGGGCGCTGCAACTACGATACAAAATATTCAAGTGGTACTTAAAGACTGTGAAAAAATGTCAGGTGAAGAATCGTACCACCCCTTTACAGCAGGTTTAATTGTGCGGAAAGATGTTGAAGCGGTGTATGTCGCTACGGTCGGGGCTTTGTTAAAAATAGCGCACGTAGTGAATGAACAAGGTGTAGATATTAAAGATGCCCTCTGCCTTGGCGATCGGTTTTATACTTCGAGTGTAGTCCTTGAAAAAGCTGCAACTTTTAAGGCTGTCTATGGTGCCAGCGGGCTTGTAGCTACTAATTAAAAGACATATGGAAGCAAAAATGGACGTTTTACGAAAAATTAACGGCTTATTCACTACGCCAGTTTCTGATGGTGCTGATGAGCAAAATAAAATTTTGTGCGCGCAGCTTCCTTTTACGGTTTTTAAATATCCGTCAGGTGCTGAATTTAATGGTTGGTATGTTCCGAAAAAGTGGGAAGTTAAAAAAGCACTCATCAAGAAGAACGGTAAGGTGGTCTATGATGGTATGCAGCATCCGCTAGCGGTGATTGGTTCCTCACAGTCTTTTACCGGCACTGTCTCTTTAGAAGAATTAAAAAAGCATCTTTTTTATTCGGCTGAACAACCGGATAATATCGTGTATCATTGTGATTTGTATTATAAACCATTTATACAGAACTGGGGTTTTTCAATGCCGCATAACCAGTTTTTGAAACTCGAAGAAGGGGATTACGAAGTAGAGCTCGTTACCGAACACGCCGATGGAGAAATGAAGGTGCTCGAAATAACTCACCAGGGTGAGTGTGAAGATATGATTATCTTTAACGCTCATAATTGTCATGCTGCTCAGTTGAATGACGGGCCAGCCGGGTATGTTGTTTTTATGAGTGTCATGGAAAAGTTATTGCAACGCAAAACGAGGTACACATATCGCCTCGTCGTCGCTCCAGAGCATATGGGTACGGTTTTTTACTTGGCCAATAAAGATCCGCAAGAAATCAAAAAAATGAAACTCGGAATCTTTATGGAGATGGTGGGTCATGATAATCCGGTTTTTTCTCTACAAGAAAGTTTTACCGGTACTAGCTATATTGATAAGGTTGGTCATCACGTGCTTAAGCACGAAGCTGTTGGTTATTGGAGCGCGGGGTATCGAAAATTTTTAGGAAATGACGAATGTGTATGGGAGGCCCCTGGTTATGAAGTGCCGATGATTTCAGTTTCACGTTGTCAGTCCATGGATTATTTGTATCCCGAATACCATCTTGATTCGGATAATATCAATCTCATGAATGAAGGACGTCTGGAAGAAACCGATCGTATAATTATGAGTATGGTGGATATTATTGAAAAAGATTGTTTCTTAAAAAGAAAGTTTACTGGTTTGATCGCGCTCAGCAATCCAAAGTATGATCTGTATATATCGCCGGGGGATGATCCGTCGCAACGAACCGAGGATCGAGCAGAAGATCAAAAGCGCTGGAACGAGCTCATGAATCATGTCTTTCGGTACATGGAAGAAAATATGTCTATTCTTGATATCGCGATTAAGCATGAAGTATCGTTTGAAAAAGTGTATACTTATTTAGTGCGGTTTAAAGAAAAAGGATTAGTTGATTTTGTCTATAAAAAGCAGTTTTAAACTTCTAATTTTGTACATATGGAATTAAAACGATGTACCCGCTGCCTCATGCCTGAAACTTGGGAATCAATCACCTATGATGCTGAAGGGATCTGCAATGTTTGTAGAAATGTGCAGGTGAAACAGGAAGAGATTGACTGGGAAGGCAGAAAAGCAGAATTCGTCAAATTGCTTGATGAGTACCGTGGTAAGGGTGCGTATGATTGTATCGTTCCGTTTAGTGGTGGGAAGGATAGCACCTATACTGTTCTTGAGCTGGTGAAAAATTTTGGCCTCAAACCGTTGGTTGTTAGTTTTGATCATGGATTTTATCGACCAAAAACACTTGAAAATCGTCAGCATACGCTTATGCAGATGGGGGTAGATTTTCTTTCGTTCCGCCCGAACGTTAAAGTGGTAAAAAAATTAATGCTTGAATCTTTAAAACGAAAAGGCGATTTTTGTTGGCATTGTCATACGGGAATCTTTGCCTACCCCATGCAAATTGCGGTGAAGTATAGTATCCCACTCATTATCTGGGGTGAACCGAGCGCTGAATACGGTGGTTATTATTCGTATGAGGAAAAGGAAGAGGTTGATGAAAAGCGGTTTAATCGTTTTGTGAACCTGGGGATTAATGCGGAAGATATGGCTGGTATGATACCGGGCATTACGCTGCGTGACCTTGAACCTTTCCGCTACCCAGCACTAAAGGACCTCAGGGCAATTAAGTATCGTTCGGTGTGTCTGGGGAGCTATATTCCTTGGGATGTCAAAAAGCAGGTAGAAATTATTCAGCGAGAACTGGACTGGCAGGGTGATCAGGTTGAAGGCGTGCCGCCAAACTACTCGTATGAAAAAATCGAATGTATGTTCCAGGGTGTTCGTGATTATCTTAAGTTTATCAAACGTGGACTCGGTCGGACTGCGCACCTGGCCAGTATTGATATTCGTAACGGCCGCATGACCCGCGACGAAGGAGAAAAATTAATGCTCGAATACGATGGTCTTCGTCCGGCTGTCCTCGATTCTTTTCTTAAGTATGTTAATATAACCGAGGATGAGTTCAACCAGATGGCAATCAGCAACCAGGTGGCTCCGTATCAGCATGATTTTTCGACTACTCGTAAGGGGTTGCCGCTCTGGGATCAAGATATATGGGACAAGAAAAACTCGAAATCGTAATTGTCGACTATGACATGGGGAACGTGCGCTCAGTGGCGAAAGCCTTTGAATATTTGGGCGCCAGCGCAATTGTCTCAAGAGATTCCGAGGTAATTAAAAATGCTACCCATATTGTTTTGCCGGGAGTGGGTGCGTATGGAGACGGGATGAAAAATTTGCGCGAGTTCGCCCTGATTGAGCCGCTCACGACCGCTGTTCTTGTAGAAAAAAAACCTTTCCTGGGTATTTGTCTTGGTATGCAGCTTATTGCTCGGGAAAGTGATGAGTTCGGCAAACATGCTGGACTTGGTTGGCTTGATGCTGAGGTTAAGCAATTTGCGTTACCGGGCAGTTCTTTAAAAGTTCCTCAGGTTGGTTGGAATGATCTACAGTTTACTCAAACGGTATCGCCACTGTTTAAAAATATTGCTGCGGGAACAGATTTTTATTTCGTGCATAGTTATCATATGGTATGTGCGAACCCCGCTGAGGTCGTCGCTACAGCAGAGTATGGTTTACAATTTGTAGCTGCCGTTCAAAAAGAAAATATTTTTGCCACACAATTTCACCCTGAAAAGAGTCAGAAAGTTGGCCTCACTATTTTAGAGAATTTTATAGCACTCGGTAGCCCGTGGAATGTATGATTAAAAACAGAATCATTCCTTGTTTACTCGTCAAAGGGGGGCGCTGTGTCAAAGGCGTTAATTTTGACAGTCATCGCGACACCGGACACCCCGTTACGAATGCTAAAATTTACGACGCCCAAGGGGCTGATGAGTTGATTTTTTTGGATATTACCGCGAGCGAAGCTGAGCGGGGTATTTTGTACGACATTATTTCGGCTACAGCTGAGGAGTGTTTTATGCCGCTTACCGTCGGTGGGGGAGTTAGAACTATGGAAGATATACATAACCTGCTCAGAATCGGCGCAGATAAGGTGGCTATCAATACAGCAGCAGTGGAAAACCCCGGAATCATTACTGCGGGAGCAGAAAAATATGGTAAGCAGTGTATTGTTGTCTCGATTGATTATAAACTTAACGATGCTGGTGTTTTTGAAGTCTTTACTCACAGCGGCTCTGTGGCGACTGGCCTTGATCCCATCTCCTTTGCAAAAAAGGTCGAAGCACTAGGCGCGGGTGAAATTATGTTTACCAGCATAAATCACGAAGGAATGCGAAAAGGGTATGATTTTGAAATGTTAAAAAAAGTGACGAACGCAGTCGGTATTCCGGTGATTGCTTCGGGCGGAGCGGGAGACCTTGAAGATTTACGCCGAGCGATTGTGGAAAGTGGCGCTTCCGCGGTATCACTCGGAAGCCTGCTTCACTTTACTGATCAAAATGTTATTAAAATGAGAAATTATTTGCACACGCACGGTGTGCCGGTCCGAATTAAGGCGTGATATGATTTTTGAAGAAATTATTAATGGAGAAAAGATTTATCTTAAAACACTTGCCCCTGAAAATGCCACGCAGGAGTATTGTAATTGGCTGAATGATCCCGAAGTAAATGTCTATCTTGAAACGAGAAAATCGACTATTGAAGAAGTGAAAGAATATATCCGTAAGCAAATGGAGGACCCCAACTCATTTTTTGTTGGTATTTTTTTAAAGGAAAGCAATAAGCATATCGGCAATATAAAACTAGAACCTATCGATTGGCAGACTCGTGGGGCACTGATCGGCATTATTATTGGTGATAAGGCAGAGTGGGGGAAAGGGTACGCAACCGACGCTATTAAGGTGATGATACAATTTGCTTTTAAAACTCTTGGTCTCATTGAAATTGAGCTTGGTGTAATTTCAGAGAATGCAGCAGCGATCAGAACGTATGAAAAAGTTGGTTTTGTAGTTGATCATGTAGAGAAAAAAGCCAAGAAACATGGCCAAAAATACTTTGACATGGTCGTCATGAAAATGTATAATTCAGGTCTTAACTAACACATATATGCTTAACCCTCGGTATAAAAAAAGTCATGAATTATTTGCGAAAGCGGAGAAAATAATTCCACTTGGTTCACAGACGTTTAGTAAAAGTTCGCTCCAGTATATCAAAGGGCAGGCGCCACTTTTTATGGAGCGAGGTCAGGGGGCGCATATCTGGGATATTGATGGTAATAAGTACGTTGATTTTATAAACGGTCTCCTGCCTGTTATTCTGGGCTATCGGTATAAAGCGGTTGATGATGCAATTAAGACGCAGCTTGAAAAAGGCATTATCTTTTCCATGGCCTCACCGCTTGAATATGAACTGTCTGAGCTCCTCATTAAGCATATTCCCTGTGCTGAGATGGTACGTTTTGGTAAAAACGGATCAGATGTAACGACGGGCGCGATTCGTGTTGCTCGAGCGGCGACGGGCAGAGATCATATTGCGGCGTGCGGATATCATGGTTGGCATGATTGGTATATTGGAACAACGACCCGCAATCAGGGTGTTCCGGCTGCTACCAGAGAGCTCACCCATAAATTTGTTTATAATGATATTGAATCCCTCAAAAAGATTTTTAAAGAACACAAAAACAAGATTGCAGCCGTAATCATGGAGCCAGTAAATTTTACCGAGCCAACCAATGATTTTCTGAAGAAAGTAAAGGCGCTGGCTCATGAAAATGGTGCGCTCCTTATTTTTGATGAAGTTATAACAGGTTTCCGGTATGGTCTTGGCGGTGCACAGAAGTTGTTTGGAGTAACGCCGGATTTGGCTGCATTTGGTAAATCGATGTCTAATGGTATGCCACTCTCCGCGCTCGTTGGAAAGAAAAAATACATGAAGGAGGTTTGTAATATATTTTACTCCTTTACCAATGGGGGTGAGGCACTTTCTATGGCTGCCGCTGTTGCGACTATTAAAGAACTTGAACAGAAGCGGGTTCCCGAATTTATTTGGATAAAGGGTGCCTATCTCGCTCAAAAAACAACCGAGCTTATACAAAAAAATGGCCTTGAAGATGTCCTCAAGATCAAAGGTTTGCCGTGTTGGACGATGCTTGACGTAAGTGACTATAAAAAATATTCATCACTCATCATCAGTAGTTACCTGCAGCAAGAAATTATTGGCCGAGGATATTTTTGGCACGGTCAGCATAATATCAGTTTCAGCCATACGCAGAAAGACATTGATGGTCTCATTGGTGTGTATGCCGAAGTTTTTGCAAACCTGAAAAAATTATTAATTACGAATAAGCTTAGTTCAGCTATCAAAGGTGCGCCGATAACTAATATTTTTAAAGTACGATAACATATAACCTTATGCAGCAAGTTATTACCATTGGCAACAAAAAAGTTGGACCAGGGCACCCGGTGTTTATTATCGCCGAGCTTGGTATTAATCACAAAGGCGACATGTCGGTAGCCAAGGAAATGATGCGCGAAGCGAAACGCGTTGGCGCCGATGCGGTCAAACTGCAGTCTTTTATTACCGAGGATTTTGTTGGTGACAAAGAACTCATGTATACGTACAAGAGTCAGGGTAAAGAAGTCACTGAAAGTCAGTTTAGTATGTTTAAACGCTACGAACTGACGAGAAGTATGCAAAAAGAGCTATTTGCGTACGCTAAAAAAATCGGTATTATTCTTTTTTCAACACCTCAGGATAATAGTTTCAAAACGGTAGATTTTCTCTGTAGCAGTGAAATAAATATGCCTGCCATTAAGGTTGGCTCAGACGATTTGTCTAATTTGGCGCTCATGGAGCATTATGCAAAAAAGAAGAAGCCCATGATTATTTCTACTGGCATGGCGACTATTGATGAAGTCCATGACGCAGTCGAGACGGTTAAGAAGGCGGGTAATGAAAAATTAATTGTTTTAAAATGCACCTCGCTCTACCCGACCCCACCTGAAAAAGCTAACTTGCTCCAAATTAAAACTTTGCAATCTGCCTTTGATGTTATGGTGGGATATTCTGATCACACTGTTGGAGCCACAGCCGCGGTAGTCGCAACGATTCTCGGCGCGGTGGTGATCGAGAAGCATTTTACTCTTAGTAAAGAAATGGCTGGTCCGGATCATTGGTTTTCAGCCGACCCGGTAGAAATGAAACAGTTGGTTGATCAGGTTCGTGAGGCAGAAAAAATCTTGGGTATTCCTCAGCTGATTTTATCAAAAGAGGAAGCGGTTATGAAACGAGACTGTCGCCGCAGCGTCATGGCAATGCAGGAGATTTCTAAAGGCACAGTGATTACCAAAGAGATGGTGGATGTCAAAAGACCGGGCTTTGGTTTGCCGCCAAAATATCTGCCGTTTATTGTTGGTCGTACTGCTAAAAAGGATATTAAGAAAGATCAGGTTCTGAGTCTTAGTGATTTGAAATAGGGCTATGTCTGATCCATTAAATATTTCCGAATTGCTGCAAGTGCCAGAAAATCAGTTTCATCCCCTGGTGTATGTTAGCGGTGCTCCAAAAATTGGTAAAAATGTCTACATTGGATTTTTTTCTGAAGTTAACGCAAAGGGTTCGCAGGTTACGATTGGAGACCATTGTGATATAGCTTCTTTTGTTTCGGTAAATGTTGCAGACTCTCATCGAAAAGCCTTGGAACTTTCCACGGAAATTGCTCGTCAGCCTATCACTATTGAAAATAATGTCTTTATCGGTTCACATTGCTTTGTTGGTGGTGGGGTTACTATTGGGCATCACAGTGTTGTCGCAGCTGGCACAATTATTAGTAAACCGTGCAGCATTCCTCCGTACTCTCTCGTTATAGGGAATCCCCCGATTATTAAAGAGGGGTATTATTTAAAAGTTTAGAATTTATCTTTAAATTTCATCGTTATGGGCGCTCCTAAACATTTTCAAATTGCACGGTATCCTTATTCTGACGTAGTATCGCTCGTTAAGAATCTTTGTCCTAAAAAAGGTAAAGCTCTAGAAGTTGCTTGTGGAACAGGTAATAACCTGGTCTTTTTTGCGGAAAATGGTTATGACACCTATGGTATGGATCTGGATACGGACGCCATAGAATATGCTAAGAATTTTTTACGTGAGAAAAAATTGAAAGCCACGCTTGATGTTGCTGATATGGCGGAGCTTCCTTACAAAAGCAATTTTTTTGATATCGTACTTGATCGTGGTTCGATACAAGCTAATAGAATTGATGTTATTAAAAAAATAGTAGCCGAGGCTGCTCGGGTTCTCAAAAAAGGCGGTATGTTTGTTATTGTTAACATGCGTACGCAAAAGGATTCGGTGGCTAAAAATTATCTTAAGGAAAAAAGCTTTAGGTACTACGACTATATTCATTTTACGACAGAAAAGGAATTACGCGGCCTCCTAAAAAATAAGTTTAAAATTGAGTATTTGGAATTAGTGACTCGAGATGTTAGTGCGCCAAAAAAATCGACGTATTCTTCGTATATCGTGGTTGCTAAAAAGATCTAAAGATTAGATTATTGCCTAGTTATTTTCTATGAGTGCTCCCAAACAGTTTCAAGCCGCGCGCTACCCTTATTCTGATGTTGTCTCATTGGTTAAGAATCTCGCTAAAAAGAAAGGGAGAGTCCTCGAGATCGGCTCGGGAACCGGGAATAACCTCGTCTTTTTTGCTGAAAATGGCTATGAAACACACGGTATAGATATTGACATTGAAGCACTTAGTTATTCAAAAATTTTCTTACGTGAGAAAAAAGTAAAAGCAACTGTGGCTGTTGCGGATATGGCGGAGCTTCCTTACAAAAGCAATTTTTTTGATATCGTACTTGATCGTGGTTCGATTCAACATAATCAGCTTCCCAAGATTAAAAAAATAATTGCTGAAGCAGCGCGTGTACTTAAAAAAGGAGGGCTTTTTATGATTGTCAATATGCGATCACAAGAAGATTCCGCGGCAAAAAATTTTTTGAAGGCACCTACGTTTAAACATTACGATTACGTGCACTTTACGGCAAAAAAAGAATTACAGCAGTTGCTTAAAAATCAATTTAAAATTATTCATCTGGAGCATGTTATCCGCGACAGCAGTGTACCAAAGCACTATCGGTATGCTTCGTATGTTGTTGTTGCTCAAAAGATTTAATGCGTTAGACGTCTGATATGATTGTTACCATCAGTCAACCCGCGTACCTACCATGGCTCGGCTATTTTGATAAGATCAAAAATTCTGATGTATATGTTTTTTTTGACACTGTCCCTATGGGGGATAGGAGTTTTTCGAATCGGAATAAGATAAAAACACCGCAGGGACCAAAATGGCTGACTATTCCAGTCAAAACCGGTGGTGACCTGCGAAAAAGTCTTATTAAGGACGTTGAGACTGCTTCTGATACTTGGCAAAAGTCGCATTGGTTTCAAATTATGGATAATTATAAAAAAGCTCCTTTTTGGAACGAATATAGCCCTGAACTTGAGCTTTTTTATCAAAAGCCGTATACTAAATTATCCGATGTTTGCTGGGATATGCTCCAAATTCTGGTTAAAGCTTTTGATCTCAAAACCAGGCTTGTTCGGTCATCCGATCTCCCGGTTTTCAGCTCTCAAAAAGACTATCTACTTTTGGACATACTGAAGCATGTGGGAGCAGATCATTATATCTCAGGGGCCATGGGCAAAGACTACATACATGAGGAAGCCTTTCGGGAGGCTGGTATTAGTCTCAGCTATCAGGAGTATGCGCCACAAAAATATCAGCAATTATTTGGTGAATTTATTCCATGTCTCGCGGCTATAGACCTGTTGTTTAATGAAGGGCCAAAATCAATCAGCTTTATTTAATACTATGAAAAAAACTGTCTTAGTAGTAGCGGCCCATCCTGATGATGAAATTCTGGGCGTCGGGGGAACGATTTTAAAACATGTTGAAAAGGGTGATGCTGTGCACGTGCTCCTCCTCGGAGACGGTGAGACTTCACGAGATGTTACTGCGGATGTCGCGCAGAGAGAGCAAGCAGCTTTGGAAGCTGGACGACGTCTTGGCACCTTTCAGACGATTTTTAAGCGATTGCCCGACAATCAATTTGACTCGATTCCACTCTTAACGATTATAAAAGAAATAAGTAAGATTCTTGAAGAAATAAAACCGGAAATAGTCTATACTCATTACCCTTTTGATTTAAATGTTGATCATCGCCTTACAGCTGAAGCGGTTATGACTGCGTGTCGGCCACAACCAGGTTTTTGTGTTAAGAAAATATGGGCTTTTGAAACACTTTCTTCGACTGAATGGCAGCATCGTGCTGGAGGAACAGTTTTCGCGCCTATGGTATATGTTGATATTTCATCTGTTATTGAGAAAAAATTGCATGGTTTAGAATCATACAGTCAGGAATTGCGAGACTATCCGCACCCTCGTTCATTGGAAGGAGTAAAAATACTTTCACAGTTTCGTGGACTTGAAGTAGGTTTTGCTCATGCGGAGGCCTTTCAGGTATTAAGAGAATTACATGATTAAGTACGGAATAAAACTTTGGTCAATCAACCATGCTCTGTTCCCTGAAGCAGTGGCTGCCGTTAAAAACGGTCAGGCAGATTTTGTTGAAGTCTATTTGGTTCCTGCCAAAGTTGATTTTAAAGCGCTTGAAGTTCTAAAAGAGGTTGAGGTCACCATCCACGCTCCTTATTTTGAGCATGGATTCAATATTCACCAATTGAATAATGAGATGATTTCGCTTTTTAAAAGCGAAGTGATACCCGCCGCAGATCTCCTAAGTAGTCATCAGATTGTTGTGCATGCCGGAGTTGGATCGGAGAATCAGATTTTTGCGGAGAATGTTAAAAAAATTCATGATAATCGGATTATTATAGAAAACAAGCCAAAAATAGGTATGCACGAAGTGCTCTGCTACGGGTATTCTCTGGAACAACTCCGGTTTATACATGCTGAATGTGGCTATCAGATTTGTTTTGATTTCAGCCATGCGATTATCAGTGCTGTACAACAAGGTGTTGCCTATAAGGAATTTATCCGCGACGCGGTGAGCATACTTAAGCCGAGTTATTTCCACATTAGTGATGCGCACCAGAAGAGCGGAGATGACGAGCATTTGAGTCTTGGTGATGGAGACTATGATTTCGGTTATATCAAAAAATTGATTGAGAGCGCTGCTGTAGAGCAAGAGGTTCGTGTTGTATTTGAAACACCCAAGGAAGGGGCTGGACTTGAAAACGATCTAAAAAATATTCAGTATTTTAAAAATCTCTAATATGCCACAAAAAAAATTAGCGATCCTTGGTGGTACACCCGTTCGATCAAAGCCGTATCCGCCAACTAACTCTCTGGGAAAAGAAGAAAAAAAAGCGGCACTTAAAGTGATGGATGAAAGAGTCATCTCTGATTTTTTAGGTCGTCCAGGAAAAAAATTTTTAGGTGGTAAACACGTGCAAGAATTTGAGGCAATGATGTGTAAAATGTTTAAGGTCAAGTATGCGGTTAGCTTTAATTCTGCATCAACTGCGCTCCAGGCAGCCGTCGCAGCACTCGGCATCGGGCCTGGGGACGAAGTGATCACGTCGCCTTACACTATGGCGGCAACAGCAACAGCAATCCTTTTGAATAATGCTATTCCGGTTTTTGCCGATGTTGACATGAATACTTTTTGTTTGGACGCTGCTTCGGTAGAAAAAAATATTACACCGCGTACCAAAGCGATTCTAACGGTGAATTTGTACGGTGGTCCAACTGATTTTGATAAACTCTTGCCGGTCGCTAAAAAACATAACTTAAAAATTATTGAAGATAATGCTCAATCGATCGGGGCAAAATACCGTGGAAAATTTTTAGGAACTGTGGGTGACATTGGTGTCTTCAGTTTTAATGTCCACAAAAATTTACAGTGTGGCGAAGGTGGTGTCTTGGTAACGAATGATAAAAAATTGGCTTTCCGCGCTCAGTTGGTCCGTAATCACGGTGAAGCCGTGGTTGACGCGCTCTATGATGAGGATGGTAAAACCTATGAAGCTATTGCTGGTAATAATCTACGTCTCAGTGAGCTGCATGCAGCAGTCGCTGTTGAACAGCTTAAAAAGATGGATAAGCTCATGAAACCATGTGTTGAACTGGCTGAGTATCTGAGTAGTAAAATGAAGCAATTCAGTTGGTTAGAGCCGCCAAAGCTCTTAAAAAATACGACGCACGCCTATTATGTTTTTCCGTTTAAATTTCATAAAGATGCAATTGGTATTAGCCGCGCAACTTTTGAGCGAGCGGTCTTGGCTGAAAATCTTCCCATCCACGCTGGCTATGTAAAGCCCATCTACCTGATGCAGATTTTTCAACGCCGCGAAATATTTCCTAATACTAAATTTCCTTTTGAATCCAAAGAATTTCCGACTTCGGTAAGTTATGAAGAGGGGATTTGCCCCCAGGTTGAGTACCTGGAAAAAGAGGAAATGATGTTTACGACTATTTGTCACCCTCCACAAACACGCAAAGACATCGATGTGTTGGTGGATGTATTCGCTCGAATTGAAAGCCAGGTCGAAGACTTAAAAAAATATGAGCTTAAAAAGAAAGCAAAAAAATAAATATCTTTTTGTTGCTCAGGATCCGGGTGGGCTTATGGCGCTCGTGCCCGTGGTTCAGAGGCTTCGCCGTAAGGGATTTGCCCCGGTACTTTGGGTTTCTAAGTCGTCGGTTGTGATAGCTTCTCGGTTGCGAGAAAAACATGTTGATTGTACAGGCTGGTCAGCTGCAGCGTTTAAAAAAAAATTAGCGCTTGTTCTTCCGTCAGTAATCGTAACCGGAGTTAGTGATGGAATGAGCCCTGATAAAAGAGTTATTGCATTAGCAAGGAAAAACAGCATACCCGTTATAACATTGCTTGATTTTTGGTCAACTAACTATGCTATAAATTTTTCTACTCCTACGACTGATGATAGAGTTTTTTTGCCAACAACAATCTGTGCAATAGACAATCTCATGAAACGCCAGATGATCGAGGAAGGACTCCCTTCAAAGCGTATAGTTGTTACGGGTAATCCAAGTTTTGCTAAGTGCAAGCAAAATAATACTGTTAAAAAAAGAGGAGTGCTATTCGTGTGTCAGCCATTTACGGAAATGCTTAAAGAATTTGGCCGAGTAGCCCGTATGCCGCGGTATAATGAGATTGAGATTTTTGCGACCTATGTGCGTTTGCTTGAAAGGTACTATCCAGAGGAAAAGGTTTCTATTGCCTTTCATCCACGCGCGCTCAAGAGAAAAAAATTCGATACAATTATCAAGCGATCTAAACTAAAAATTACTATTGCTTCACAGGCAACTGATCTCCTAATGCCAAAGGCTCGTTTGGTGCTCGGTATTAACTCCGCCGTCTTGTTCCGTGCGGCACTCCTTGGTATTCCCACGATTTCGTATCAGCCGGGAATTCAGCAGAAAGAGGATTCCCTTATCAGCAACCATCTGGGGCTTTCGCGTGCTGCATATACGATTACTCAGCTGGAAAAAATATTTTTGAATGTATTTAAAAATAAACAAAGCGCAGATCGAATACAAAAAATTCGAGATCAATACGTAGATTCAAAAGCTATTGATCGCGTTATTCGTG
The DNA here is from genome assembly GCA_964510495.1 of uncultured Gammaproteobacteria bacterium. Lineage (GTDB taxonomy): Bacteria > Patescibacteriota > Patescibacteriia > Magasanikbacterales > GWA2-37-8 > CAZECR01. The sequence continues at coordinate 34,221 of CAZECR010000002.1, read as the reverse complement.
TAGTTAATGATTCTATTGTATGAAAAAAGTTGTTTGCATCGTTCAGGCTAGAACCGGTTCCACCCGTCTGCCCAATAAAATTTTTTTGAAACTTGGCACAAAAACAGTGCTTGATATGGTGCTTGAGCGTCTAGGGCAATCTAAACGTATTAATAGGATTGTGGTGGCAAGTCCAGCCAGCGCCGAGAATGACGTGATTGAAAAATATGTTACTGAAAATTATCCAGCAGTAAACGTATCTCGGGGAAGTGAACAAGATGTTCTCGATCGTTACTACCAGGCGGCCACAACAAACCGTGCCGATTACGTTGTGCGGATAACATCGGATTGCCCGTTTATTGACCCGGATGTAGTCGATACAGTTATTGGTGCACTAGTAAATAGCGATGCCGATTATGCTGCTAATGTCCTTGGAAAGAGAACCTATCCCCGTGGGCTAGATGTAGAAGCTTTTACCTATGAGGCCCTGAAGCGTATGTGGACTGAGACGCAGGATCCGGAAGATCGCGAGCATGTCACTCAGTACCTGTTAAAAAATCCACAAGTATTTAAGGCAATTAATGTTGAAAATTCTGTAGACTATTCGGAGTATCGTTTAACCCTAGATGAGGATGCGGATTATGTCTTGCTTACAGAAATCTGCAATCGGTTACCTGATATAGAAAACTTTAGGCTCTCGGATATCGTAGTAATTTTGGAAGAAGATCCAGAACTTACCAAACATAACTCACATGTTCAGCAAAAATATGCCCAATACTAGAAAAAAAGTCGTGGCAATTATTCAGGCGCGCATGGGGTCAACTCGTTTACCAGGGAAGGCGCTTCTTACCGTCTCAGGGCGAACGCTTATCGAGTGGATACACTACCGTCTATCGTTTTGCAAAGAAATTGATCAAGTCGTTTTTAGCACTTCATCCGGCGTTGATTGTGACCCTTTGGCGGCTTTAGCAGAAAAGATCGGCCTACCTGTTTTTAGGGGGAGCGAAGTTGATTTGGTTAGTCGTATCTACGAAACAGCCAAGCAATTTAACGCTGACGCGATCGTGCGTATCACCGGAGACTGTCCTTTGGTTGATCCAGCAATTGTTGATAAGTTAGTACAGACATATCGTCAGGCAGAAGAGGTGGAGTATGTTTGCAATGTCTTGCCGCCAACTTTTCCTGATGGCCTTGATGTTGAGGTTATGTCCTTTGCGGTACTTGAACGATTGAACCGCGAGGTCACCGATCCCTTGTATCGTGAGTGGATTACGACGACGATTATGGAGAATCCCGATAAATTTGCTATAGTAAATGTTGCTAATGAACAGGACGATCAATCTGATTTTCGCCTTACCGTAGATTATCAGGAAGATTTGGATCTCGTGGCTAAGATTTTTGAAGCTTTACACCGGGATGGTGAGGTATTTACATGGCCGGATATTTTGAAATTGTACCAGACACATCCTGAGCTCCCGGCGATAAATGAAAAATGGATCGACACAACGATGGTGCAAGGGATTCGGAGTAAAGCGTGGAGTGAATTAAAAAATAGTATTCAATAGTTTTTATCTATGCAAAATATAGCTTTTCTCAAAGGTACGCAAGTCTACCTCCGCCCCTATGCTCCGGAGACAGATGCTGCAAAAGTACACCAGTGGTTCAATGATCCGGAAGTAACTCATTTTATGGTTACTGGACGTTACCCAACGACTGAACTTCAGGCGAGAGCGCTTCTCGAAGCGCAAGTTAGATCGGAAGAACATGTTGTTTTTGTGGTGGTGGATAGTGCCACGGAAAAGCCGCTCGGTCTGGTTGGCCTTTATGATATGGATATGGTAGTTCGAAAAGCAGAAATGAGGATTATCATTGGTGAAAAAGAATATTGGGGAAAAGGTGTTGGTACTGAAGCGGTTGAACTGATTACCTATTATGGATTTGACCGTTTACAACTTAATAAAGTGTATTTAGGAGTCATGGAAGAAAATATTAAGGCGGTAAAGGCATATGAGAAAGCCGGCTTTGCGCATGAAGGCGTTCTTAAGGATGATTTATTTAGAAATAGTCGTTATTACGACTGTGTAAATATGGCGCTGCTGCGTAAGGATTATTATCCTGATTTATTTAAAAAATACTCGGAAAAATTTTCAATAAACTAATATATGGCAAAACAAAAAATGTATCGAGCGGCGGTCATCGGTTGCGGTAATATTGGTGCGGCAGTCGGTAACTACAATAAGGCAGTACAGCCTGGTACGCATGCTGGTGCGTACCAAAAACATAAACGTACGACTCTCGTTGCTTTGGTTGAAAATAATATCGAGCGGCATGCGTTTTTGAAAAAAAACTTTCCCAAAGTTCAACTTTTTGCTGACCCAGAACAGATGTTTAAAGAGATCAAACCAGATGTAGTTTCAATTGCTACGCCCACTGCTTTGCACTACAATTTGGTTCTCATGGCTGCTCGGTATAAAACGTCGGCGATTCTTTGCGAAAAACCAATTGCCTATACGATTCCCGAAGCTGAGAAAATGATTGCTGCATGTAAGAAAAGTAATTCGGTATTATTTATCAACCACCAACGTCGTTATGACCCGCTCCTGAATGACTGGAGTCAAAAAATTAAGAAAGGTTTTTTAGGTGCGCCGTTTCAGGCTACTGCCAATTACTATAATGGTTTTTTTAACGCGGCTACACACTTGATTGACTTGCTTCGAATGTTTTTAGGCGAACCGGTGCGCGTAATTGCCAAGTATAATGAGACTACGTCATCTCAGGAGAATGACCCCAATATTGACGGCATGATGTTTTTTAAAAATGGCGCTGTCGCTACGCTACAGTCGCTTTCCAAGAATTATGGTCACTTTGGCTTTTCACTCTTTGGCGACAAAGGCTGGATTGGGGTAACGAATCTAGGGTTTGAAGTTCAGTATCGATCAAAAGTAAAGAACGCTAACTACAAAGGCTATTTTGAATTATCGAAGAATATTAAAAGCGAAGGCAAACCTCGTAGTTTGATCATCGCTTCCGTAGATACGGTGGTGAGATGTTTAGACGGAAAATTAAAACCCTACGGAATAGGTGAAGATGGTCTGGCGGTCCTTAAAATATTGCAGGCGTTCAAGAAAAGTGCTGATCAGAGCGGCAAGGAAGTACAAGTATAGTGTATGCTTCGTGAATGTCTTGAAGAGGCTAAACAGGCTGCACAGTTAGCTGGAGAAGAAATCGTTCGGAATTATAAAAAAACTGTTCGAGCTGGTTCTGCTCAGGAACTTTTTCCTACTACCGCTGTGGATACGCAGGCAAACAGAATTATACAAGGCATTCTTAGAACGAACGCTTCTTTTGCGTTTCTAAGTGAAGAATCTGTTGATGATCGGAGCCGCCTCGATACTGAGTATGTTTGGATTGTTGATCCATTGGATGGGACCAAAGATTTTGTAGAAAAGACAGGTGATTTTTGTGTAATGATTGCTTTGGCGAAGGCCCAGGAAATTGTTCTTGGCGTTATCTATAATCCACTTCAAAAAAGTTTCACCTATGCATTGAGGGGTGAAGGAGCATTTGTCGAACAAAGCGGAGAGGTGCAGCGAGTTGTAGTTTCATCAGAAGATGAATTTTCTAAAATGAAAATACTCATGAGTCGTTTTCATAATGGACAGGAGCAAGTATCTTTGGCAAAGGCGCTCGGATTAACGATAGTCGAAAAGGGGAGCGCGGGCATCAAAAGTATAGAAGTAGCTAATGGACGAGCTCATATATACGTTTCGCCGAGTCCAAAGACAGGTGAGTGGGATATCGCTGCCGGGGCAATTATCGTTGCCGAAGCCGGGGGCATCGTGACTGACACGCGGGGTTATTCGTTAGTTTTTAATAAACCTGATCCGCACAACCTGTACGGTTTTGTGATGAGTAATGGAACGAAGCACACTCCTATAGTCGAAGCTCTGCAAAAATTATAGCAAGTTGCCCCACACCCTTTTTAGCCTCAATACTCTTTAGTGTACTGGTAATAACACATCTGATAATGACAATGTTAAAAAATATTGACACCTTGTGAACCGTAGTGTACTCTACAAATAGATATATATGTAGAGTATGGAAAAAGAAATTTTGCCTCATTCAGTCTATACAATGAGCGAGGCTCAAAAAATACTTAAAATCAGTAGTAGCACCATGAAACGTCTTCTCAAGAAAGGCTCACTTCGGGCAAATAAGGTTGGGCGTCAGTACCGTATTCTGGGTAAAGAAATACTTCGCTTGCTTTCGCCCGAGATTGAAAAAGAGCGCTAAATCCTGTTTTTACTTAAAAAACAAAGTCGTGAAAACGATTAATACATGGTAAGTAAACAGTTTATGAAGTTATTTGGTTCACTGAATATTTTGTTTAAACTTTTATATAAAGGTTTTGGTAATTATAAAAAAGCCATCATCATTTTAATGATTCTTGGTTTTGGCGGCGGCATACTCGAAGGTATCGGGATCAATGCCCTCATTCCCTTGTTCTCACTCGTTATTAAGACGCCGGGCTCACCAGACGATCGTATCACTGTTTTGATCCAGCGTTTTTTTGGTTTTTTTAATCTCACGTTCAGCCTCAAGTATCTACTCATTTTTATTTTTTGTTTGTTTCTTTTACGGGCTGTAGTGCTTATCCTTAGTAACTATCTGCGTGCCAAGGTTAGTTCTGATTATGAAGAGCTTACACGGACAAGTCTCCTTTCAACAACATTTAAAGCCAATTGGGGGTACCTTCTCGGCCAGCGCTTGGGATATCTTGAAACAATTCTTGTATCGAATGTCCGGATGAATTCACTGCTGCTTGAAAATATCAGTATGATCGCCTCAATTATCACGAGCCTGCTGATTTATTTGTTGGTAGCCATAAATATTTCTTTTTGGATTACCATCATTGCTATTGGGCTTGGCCTTTTGACGTTTGTTATTACCAAACCCATCTATCGTTGGACTCGCGCAATTTCACGAGAGGCGGAAAAATCCAATCGAGCAGTTTCAAACTTTGTGAATGAAAACACGCTTGGAATGAAAACGGTTAAGGTGATGGGGGTGGGGGAAGCGCTCATGCAAAAAGCTAAAGTTAGCTTTGAGGAATTAAGCCGTCAAAGGCTCAAGATGGTCTTGCTTCGTAGCAGTATTACTAGTTTGATTGAGCCGGTCGGACTCATTTTCGTTTGTATTATTTTTGCTGTTTCGTACAAGTTGCCCAATTTTAATTTTGCAACTTTAGCGGCGACTATTTACCTTATTCAAAGAATATTTACGTATGTTGGACAACTCCAATCCACCATTCAGTCAGTAATAGAGCGTGTACCGTTCCTCGAAAGCGTGTTGGAGTACCAAGCAGAAGCTGCCCAGCACGCGGAATCAGGGCGCTCTGGCAAACCATTCCATTTTAATAAAACGCTTGAGTTTAGAAAAGTATCTTTTGAATACGGTAGCCAAAGTAGTGTGAAAAAGCGATCAGCTATTTTAAAACAGTTAGATATTACTATTGGTAAAGGTGAGACAATCGGCTTGGTTGGTCCGTCGGGGGGTGGCAAAACTACGACTGTCGACCTCATTCTTCGTCTTTTTAAACCAACAAGCGGTCAGATTTTACTTGATGGCATTGATAGTGCGGAAATTAATCTGAGTGAATGGCGAAGTAAGATTGGGTATGTTTCGCAAGATATTTATCTTATAAACGATACCATCGAGAATAATATCAGGTTTTATAACGAATCAATTACCGAATCAGAAATAATTGATGCGGCCAAGAAGGCTAATATTTATGACTTTATAATAAAAACCCCCCAAGGTTTTAAAACAGTTATCGGAGAGCGGGGAGTTCTTTTGTCATCTGGTCAGCGCCAGCGTGTTATTATTGCGCGGGTCTTAGCGAAAAAAGCGGAATTTTTAATCCTTGATGAAGCTACAAGCGCTCTTGATAATGAATCCGAGTATCAAATTCAGGAAGTTATTAAAAATCTTAAAGGTACGATTACTGTTTTTATGATCGCCCATCGTTTGTCGACAGTCATGGGTGCGGATCGAATTTTGGTCTTGCAGGAAGGTATGATTGTGGAATCAGGTGAGCCGAAAGCGCTGTTAGCTGATAAAGAATCCTATTTTTACAAAGTAAATACAATATCTGTATAGTATAGGTTTATGGCGACACTTGATTATTATAATAAACTTGGAGAAAAAACATCATCCCGAATGGCTTCGGGTCGTTATTTTTCGTTAAAAAATTATACGTTTGATATTTTCAAGGATCTGGACGGCAAGCTTCATTTTAGTGCTGAGGATACCGTTCTAGATCTCGGCGGTGGGACCGGAGAGATTGCCCAACATATTGCTCCTCGGGTTAAAGCGCTTACACTTGCTGACGGTGCGGACAAAGCGATTGCTGCAGCACAAAGAAAATTAAAGCATTATACCAATATTACCTACAGTGTTTTTAATTTCACCATTGATGAATTTCCGTTTACCGAGCGTTTTGACAAAATTGTCTGCTATCAGATGGCAATGTATCTGGAAAGTCCGGAGCAATTTAAAGAGTTTGTTGGTAAACTTCTTCGTAGTGTTAAGGATGGTGGCGTTATTTGTATTGGTGACATTCCACTTTCTGAAAAATATTCTCAAAGTCTGGAAGAACGTAAAAAATTTCCACTCAAAAATTTTATTTTAAATCAAAAATACTATCTGAAACGTCTCGTTACCGAGCTTTTCTTGAGGTTTAAAAAGATTGATTCCAGTGGTAATAAAACAAGAAATTATACTCGAGATGAACTAGTCGAAATACTTAAACAATTTCAGAATATACGATATACTTTTCTTGAACAAAACAAGGCCTTGCCCTTTGCAAACTCACGCGAAGATTTAATAATTCGCAAAATATTACAATAAAATATTCGTACGTTTTATTCACTTTTGTAGTTTACTCGCTCGTAACTCCATGATAGTATGGGCTTTATTCACAACAGATTAGTACGGTAACTTACAGGTTATATATGAAAATTCTCTATGTCGGTGGTGGTTTTGTAGGAGCTTGCTCAGCAGCTGTTTCAGCTGATTCTGGCCACACTGTTTTAGTCTACGATATCGATGAGCAAAAAATTGCCAAATTATCGAGTAATGATCCTAATATTATCCAGTCAGCGCTGCACGAACAAGGATTGGCCGAACTGCTTATCCGGAATCGGGAGCGTATTAGCTTTACTACAAGCAGTGCCGATTTAGCAACTTTTATCGAAACTGTGGACGCAGTTTTTATGTGCCTTCCAACTCCTGAAAAGGAAGGGGCGGCAGGTGAATCCGATTTGTCGTATTATGAGAACGCAGTTTCAATGATTGGGCCGCTTCTGGCCGCTCGTGACGGCGGAGCGCAGACACGACATTTGGTGGTAATCAATAAGAGCACGGTACCTATCAGAATGATCGATTACACAAACGATTTGTTTACGCATCAAGGGGTCAAAAATTTTGGTATTGTAGCTAACCCTGAATTTTTAGTAGAGGGTAGAGCAATTCAGGATTCTATCCACCCAGATCGTGTGGTTGTTGGTGCTCATAGTGAAGAAGATTTTGAAGTAATGCGTCAAGTATACCGCCGATTTTATGATGCAACCGGTATAAGTTATTTTGAAGTAAATCCGTACGAAGCAGCCTGTTCAAAACTTCTAGCTAACTATGTTTTGTTTAATAAAGTTGTTACGACCTACGATGTGATTGGGCGCACGTGCGAATATTTCCCGAATGTTGCTTACGAACAGGTGCGCAAAATTATTGTAGCAGACCCACGTATTGGAAAATGGGGTCTTTACGATAGTCTTTATTGCGGGGGTAGTTGTTTTATTAAAGATGCTGGTTCCTTGGCCCACCAGCTCGAACAAGCTGGAACACACGCTAATCTTGTTCGTTCAACCTTGGAAGCTAATGTTTTTCAGCGTGATCATTTTTTTGGTCGAGCTGAAACCGAAGCTCATTTTGAATGGTCTGGTAAAAAAGTCGCTCTTCTCGGTGTGGCTTTTAAATATGATACGAATGATATCCGGAATTCCGGAGCGATTGGTATCATTCAACAGCTCCTCGGAGCGGGCGTAGCCGAAATTAAAATCTATGATCCGGCAGCCATGGAAGAATGTAAAAAATATTTCCGAACTGATCGCAACGAGCTTTATTCGAGACTTACCTATGCTTCTTCCGAGCAAGAAGCTGTCGATGGCACAAATGCGGCAATTATCTGTACAGATTGGATTCAGTTTAAAGGCCTCGCCACTATTCTTCGAGAAACAGTGGTAGCGCCGTATCTGATCATGGATGGGCGACGCATGCTTGTGAGTCAAATGGAAGCTTTACAGGAGCAAGGATTTGATCTCATTACCGTTGGCTCACCTTTTATTAAAGGTAAGAAATAATTAACTACTATGGCTACCTATCTTGTTACTGGCGGCGCTGGATTTATTGGGACAAATTTGGTGAAGGCGCTCCTCGAAGCGGGCAACACCGTAAAAGTTTTTGATAATTATGCTGGTGGGAAAAAAGCTGACCGGATTTTACCGGGAGCCGAATATATTACCGGCGATATTCGCGACCTTGCTGCGCTCAAAGTAGCTTGTGCTGGAGTAGAGGGTATTTTTCACTTGGCAGCGTTGCCTCGAGTTATTTTTTCAGTAGAAAATCCGATCGAAACACATGATGTTAATGTTAATGGTACTTTGAACGTGCTTATCGCCGCACGAGACACTGGAGTAAAGCGTGTCGTGTTTGCTACTTCGTCTGCGGCGTATGGTATCCAGCCTCCAGGAGCATTTAAAGAAGACGGGGTACTTAAAAAACCGCTGAGCCCGTATGCGCTTCATAAACTTATTGGTGAAGAATATTGCCGTATCTTTTCTGAACTCTACGGCCTCGAAACAGTTGCCCTGTGTTATTTTAATGTGTATGGACCGTATTTTGATCCTGAAGGGGCGTACGCGCTTGTTATTGGTCGCTTTATAAAACTACGTCAGGAAGGCAAGCCGCTCACTGTTAGGGGCGACGGGGAAATGTACCGTGACTACACTCATGTAAGCGATGTTGTAAAAGCCAATATTGCCGCTATGACGAAAGATACCGTCGGCAAAGGGGAAGTGATCAATGTTGGTAATGGTGACCCGCATTCAGTTAATGAGCTGGCTAAACTTATTGGCGGAGAAACGGTCTTTGTACCGGCACTCGCTGGTGAAATGCCGTATACCCATGCTGATAACAGCAAGGCCGAGCGCCTGCTTGGATGGAAGCCGACTATTAAACTTGTCGAAGGTGTTGCTCGGTTAAAAAAAGATGCTGGCCTGGTATAATCAAGAGTCTTCAATTCGGAATTTAAAATGAACAATAAAAAAAGCGACCATTAAGGTCGCTTTTTTTATTGTTTTTAGACAACGCTGACAAATTTGCTTAATTTGAGACTACCATCAAAGCGACGGCGTTTTCGAGAAGTAAAGGCGACTTTTCCTGGAGCAGCTGCGAACAAGGTGTCGTCACTGCCTTTTTTAACATTTTTTCCAGGGTGGATGCGGGTGCCTCGCTGGCGAACGATGATCATGCCAGTTTTAGCAGCTTGACCTTGGTGGAGCTTAATACCGAGTCGCTGGGCTCGCGAATCGCGGCCCAGGTCTGTAGAACCACCGGCTTTCTTATGGGACATAGATTTAAGTAACTAACTGAAAGATGTGTAATAAGTAAAGAGAGTATACCTGATAGAGGTGATTATTGTCAAGATGTGGTTAATTTGGTATGCTAAGGGCTACCAAAGACCTAAGCTGAATACCAAACTAAACCAGTTTTTAAGCTATTTTCCGCATGTTTTACGCCTTAAAAATCTATTTTCGAGATATTTTCATTTGGCTACCATTAGCCTTAACGATGCTTATTTTAGGGGGTGTCTGGTGGTATATTATTAGGCATATTCATCCCACGGATGATCAGATTTTTTTACATTATAATATTATTTTTGGCATTGATCTAGCCGGAAGTTGGCAAAAAATGTACTATCTGGGTGGCGGGGCAACACTGCTCGTTGTAACTAACTATGTTTTCTCGTTTTTTTTACATCGAAATAATGCTGTTTTGGCTCGTATCACTTCGGTTTTAACCGTCCCCATTATTTGTTTTTTGGCGTATGCCATAGTCCTGATTGTCGGGTTAAATATTTAATACAGATATGGTTCGCCCGCCTGCTCACAAGCACAAAGATACTGCTCGAGCCGATTACCGATTACTTTTGTATATCGGTATTTTGATTGTCTGTGGTCTAATTGCACTTACCTCCGCTAGCGCGCCATTAGCGTATCTCAAATTTCATGATAGTTATTTTTTTGTAAAGCGACAAATTTTGTTCGGATTATTACCGGGGACAGTATTATTTTTGTTTTTTTCAAAGGTTGATTACCATCGTTCCATAAAATATGCCTGGATGTTTTATGGTTTTTCATTATTTCTTTTATGTCTCAGGTTTGTGCCTGGTATCGGAGTAGTAATCAACGGTTCACGCAATTGGCTTCGTATTGCCGGATTTAGTTTTCAACCTTCTGAGTTGGTAAAGCTGGGAGTTATTTTTATTCTTGCATACTTATTGGCAGATAGGCGTAGAGACTGGAATGACTGGCAAAATACTTTAACGCCGATTTTATTAGCCCTGAGTCCCGCAATACTCTTAACGGGAGACGTAGGAACACTCTCGATTATTGGGATGATTATTTTTGTTATTTTATATCTGCTAAAAATACCTTTTAAATATCTATCCATTTTGGGTTTGGTTGGTTTGGTTGGTTTTTTGGTACTGGTTATTGCTGCGCCCTATCGCATACAACGTTTAACTACTTTCTTGCACCCAGAGCTCGATCCACAGGGAGTTGGATATCAAATTAACCAAGCGTTTTTAGCGGTAGGCTCGGGTGGTTGGTGGGGGCTGGGCCTTGGGCAATCACGCCAGAAGTTCCAATATTTGCCTGAAGTGAATACTGATTCAGTTTTTGCTGTCATGAGCGAAGAAACTGGTTTTTTAATTTCTGCGGGAATTATACTGCTAATTTTAGTAATTGGCTGGCGTGGTCTTAAAATTGCTGCCGGGGCTCCGGACGAAGCCGGCCGGGTATTGGTGGGTGGAATCATGGTTTGGTTCATGTGGCAATCTTTTTTGAATATTGGAGCAATGGTCGGCGCCTTGCCGCTGACCGGTGTACCTTTGCCGTTTATTAGCCAAGGAGGTTCGGCGCTCATGGCGCTCATGGCGGCCATGGGGCTCGTGACGAATGTCAGTAAGGTCAGTACTATTGAAACAACTGTTTAATTTTTGCTTATGCGCGTACTTGTTACCGGCGGCGCCGGATTTATTGGATCAAATTTTATTCGGTATTGGCTTCTTGCACACCCTCATGACCAGGTAACCAATCTCGATGCGCTTACCTATGCTGGGCATCTCGAAAATCTTCGGGATGTGGAAAATAATCCTCAGTATACTTTTGTGCGTGGTAATATTACTGACACAAAAGTGGTTGATGGTCTCATGTCGGGGACGGATCTTGTAGTTCATTTTGCCGCCGAAAGTCATGTTGACCGGTCAATTATGGATCCAAGTATTTTTGTAACAACAAATGTGCTTGGTACGCAAGTTCTGTTAGCGGCTGCTCTTAAGTACAAAATTAAACGTTTCCATCACATTTCGACTGACGAAGTTTTTGGTCATCTGGGTCCAACAGACGCGCCGTTTACCGAAAGCACACCGCTCGAGCCCCGTACACCATATGCCGCATCCAAAGCTGCAGCAGATCTGTTGGTTAAAAGTTATTTTTCTACCTACGGTCTTCCTAGTACGATTACTAATTGTGCTAATAATTTTGGTCCTTGGTGCGATCCCGAAAAATTAATTCCCCGATTTGTTACTAATTTGATCGACAATCAATCAGTGCCGCTCATGGGCAAAGGAGAGAATATTCGTTCGTGGCTTTTTGTCCTTGATCATTGTCGAGCGATTGAAACTGTTATTGAAAAAGGCGTCGTCGGGGAAACCTATTGTGTGGGAGGAGCTGAAGAAACTAATTTTACTGTTACCCAAAAAATATTGAGTTTACTGGGTAAATCTGAAAAGTTGATTGAGTATGTTCCTAATCGATTAGGCCATGATTTTCGCTATGCGCTTGATGATAGCAAACTTCGTGCATTAGGTTGGAGTCCGGAGCATGATTTTGATACCTGGCTTCAAGAAACAGTTGTCTGGTATCAAAATAACGAAGCGTGGTGGCGACCACTTAAAGCCGGACGACCAAATATAGATCCGGGAGTTCAGCAACGTTTTTAATTGATGCTTATGAAAATTCTTATTATTGGTAAAGGTTATTTAGGATTACGATGTGCTGCAGTCTGGAAAGATGAAGCTGTTGTGGCTGAGGGCCGTGTTGAAACTGTTGCTGATGTTCGCGCGCTGCTGGATGCTCATAATCCAGATGTTGTCCTGAATGCCGCTGGGGTAGTCGGAAAACCGAATGTAGATTGGTGTGAAACGCACCAACTAGAAACAATTGCTGGCAATACTATTTTGCCGCTCAAGATTGCTCAGGCGTGCCAGGAGCGATCAATCTATCTGCTCCATATGGGAACAGGCTGTATTTATTATGGTTATGCAGCAGATCCACATGGCTACACAGAAAGCGATCCTGCCAATCCATTGGCTGTCTACACCAAAGCGAAATATGCGGCTGACTTGGCACTTTCGACGTTACCAAATATCGGTATTGGCCGAATTCGCATGCCAATTGATAGTGTTTCAGTCCCACAAAATTTAATTGATAAACTCGTCCGTTATCCTAAAGTTGTAGATGTTGTAAATAGCGCTACCGTTGTTGAGGATATGATTGATGTATTTTATAAACTACTCAGCGCACGCGCAACAGGAATATTTCATGTTACTAATCCAGGCAGCATTCGTCACCGTGAAATTTTAGAATTGTATCATGAGTTGGTTGACCCAACTCACACCAACGAATGGATTACTGCCGAAGAACTTGTTTCAAATGGATTGGCTGACAAAAAACGCTCTAATACTATTTTGCAATCAGAAAATCTAGGCAAGTTTGGTATTACCATGCGACCGATCAAGGAAGCGGTGCGCGACGCGATGATGAAATATGCGGCGAGCAAAAAGAGCGCTGCATAGATAGGCTTACTTTTAATTTTTGTTGTATGAATCAGGCCATTCTCAATTCACGTGAAAAAATAAAAAAATTGGATACTCAAAATATGCTGGGAAGCTTAGAGCTGCTTGGTAAACAAGTCGAGCAAATTACTTCAGGTAAACGTTTTGCCTTGCCTAAGGCATATACTCAAGTTAGAAACGTTGTTGTGCTCGGTATGGGCGGTTCAACGCTTGGTTCTCATGTCATAAAAGCATTGTATGCAAGCTCACTTGGTGTGCCGGTAGACATCGTTAATGGCTATCATGTTCCGGCTTCAGTAACTGAGAACACGCTCGTGATTGTTTCTAGTTATTCAGGTACAACTGAAGAGCCGGTTGCTGCTGGCAAAGAAGCGCTCGCTAAAAAAGCTAAAGTTATAACCATTTCTTCCGGTGGCACGCTTAAAATTTGGGCTGAAAAGAATAAGATACCTGCTTTTTTGTTTACGACTGAAAATAACCCTTGCGGCTCTCCGCGCATGGGGCTAGGGTATTCAATCGTGGGGCAACTGCTTATTTTTGCTGCTGCTGGGTTAATTACTTTTGGCGAAAAAGAAATAAAAATAATCCTTACAACCATTTCCAAATACGAAGCTTTGTTTGGTGTTGATACACCAAGTGCTCATAATTTTGCTAAAGCTTTGGCTTGGGGAACTGTAGGCAAAACAGTTTGGTATGCAGCCAGCGAACACTTGGCGGGTAATGTACATATTGGCGCCAACCAAATGAATGAAAATGCTAAACGATTTGGAGGATATTTTGTAGTACCAGAACTTAATCATCATCTTATGGAAGGTCTCTTATATCCCAAAACAAATACTCAAAATTTGTTATTTGTTTTTGTTGAATCCAATCTTTACGATAAACGTATTCAAAAACGCTATGAAATTGGTAAACAGATTTTAGACCAGCGTAAGATTGCGGCTGTTTCCTATATTGCTCAAGAAAAGAATGCTCTAGCACAGGTATTTGAAGTATTGCTTTTTACAAGCTTTGCTAGTTACTACTCAGCGCTTCTTGAGGGTATTGATCCAACGGCTATTCCTGTTGTCGATTTTTTTAAAGCACAGCTCAAAAAATAAGTATGGATGTTTCGGTTATTACGGTTACGTGGAATTCTGCTGAATTTATTGCGGCTCAGCTCGCTTCAGTTGCGCCAGCTGTTTCCAAACTTATGTTTGAGCAGTTGGTGGTTGATAATGCTTCTAAAGACACTACTGTCTCAGTTGTTACAACCGACTTTCCTAAAGTTAGGGTATTACAAAATGCTGTGAACGTTGGTTTTGCTGCTGCAAACAATCAAGCTTTGACTTTGTCAAAAGGAGAATTTATTTTATTTCTCAATCCGGACATGCAGCTTGCTCCCGAAAGCATAGCAACACTCGTTTCTTTCATGCGTGAGCATCCAATCTGTGCTGTTGCGGCGCCACTCCTCACAAATGCTGTCGGAGCAATAAATACTGAAACACTGCCACGCAGATTCCCTACGTTCGGAGTGTTGATGCTTCAGTTATTCAAGTTGCCGCATCTTTTTCCAAGCTTCCTTAATACTTATCAGTATTACGGTACTGATTTTACTAAGAATACCAAAGTTGATTCAGTGCGAGGCTCTTGTATGCTCGTACGACGTTCTTTTTTGGAGCAATTAGGTTTTGCTTTTGATCCTCGTTATTTTTTGTGGTTTGAAGATGTTGATCTGTGCCGAGAAGCCAAGCGCCACGGTTATGAAGTGTGGCATGTGCCAGAGGCGACCGCTCGGGATTATGTGGGCCAAAGTTTTAAGAAAAGTAATCATAGCGCTCGTCAAAAACAATTTTTTACTAGTAGCGTGGTGTATTTTAAAAAATGGGAACCAGGAATTAAACCGTTGATAGTACAAATTCTCAGCCCTATTGGAATTTTGTTGGTTCGTATGTATTCGTGGTTCAAATACTAATATGGCTAAACTCACGGTACAATTAGTTACCTGGAACGGCGCGAAGTATGTGCCGTTTTTGTGTGAGTCTTTGCGAAGACAAACATTTACTGATTGGGAATTACTTATTATCGATAATGCTTCTAAAGACGCAACCGTTGCGCTTCTTAAAAAAGAATTGCCGAGGTTTTCTTGTTTGTATCGATTGATGGAAAACGCTCATAACATAGGTTTTGCTGGTGGGCACAATCAGGCTTTTTCACAAAGTAGTAGCGAGTTTGTTGTGCTTATCAATCAAGACATGTATCTTGCTTCGGACTGTCTGCAAAAGTTGATGGCAGCTATTGAAGCAAATAAGAATGCTGCGGTAGTTGCACCACGCCTCATGCGTTGGAATTTTGATCGCTCAGTGACGGAGGGATTAGAAAGTGGTTTTACAACCACGATTGATTCTTTGGGTCTTAGGGTGCTCAAAAACCGCCGCGTTATTGAGCTTGGAGCAGGGGAGACGTGGCTTCCTAAAAATCAGCCGGAAACAGTGGAAGTATTCGGTGTTTCAGGAGCGCTGCCCTTCTTCAGACGGAGCAGTCTTACAGCGACCGTCCTGCCTGCTGGCACAGTTTTTGACAATCTGTATGAATCGTATAAAGAAGATGTGGATCTGGCCTTTCGTCTCCGTTTAGCGGGGTTTACAGCGTACGCAGTCATGGGCGCAGCTGCCTATCACGACCGCAGCGCAGCCCACGATGCAGCCTTAGACGACCGGGCGGCATCAGCTGGTAAACGTCACCAGTCTGACTTGGTGGCTTTCAATAGCTATAAAAATCATCTGGCGACACTCTACAAGAACGAGCTGTGGCAGAACCTAACCCTTGATTTTTTAGCCATTTTATGGTATGAAACAAAGAAGTTTGGGTATTTTTTATTATTTAAACCGGCTATTTTAAAAGGTTTATCAGAACTATGGAGTCGTCGGGCAGAACTTAGGCAGGCCCGAAAAAGTATTCAGGCAAGTAAAAAGATAACCTGGAAAGATTTAAGAAAATGGTGGAACTAATAAATACTTTTTAATAATTCTGTTTAAGCCAGGGGATTGCTTCGTCGCTGCTCTCCTCGCAATGACAAAACTGTGAAAGATCTCAACATTGTATTTCTGAATTATTTTTGCAAGGATGATATCTTGCGCGCTTTAGATTCCGTATATAAAGATATTACAGGATCGCTTTATGATATTCATATTACGGTAGTTGATAATTCAAACAATCAGGACAGTATCGGTAAAGATCTGTACCAAAAATTTCCCAATGTAAAGTATATCAATCTGAAAGACAACGTTGGTTTTGGAAAAGGAAACGCGGTCGGATTTAAGGCTGTACCGGCCCGTTATTATTTTGCACTCAACCGCGACACGATTATTCCCGAAAATGCCAAAACAATTGATCGGCTTGTTGCTTTTATGGACGAGCATCCTAAAATCGGTTGCATTGGTCCCAAATTAATCGGCATGGATGAGAGCGTGCAGCAAGCTTGTTTTCGTTTTGACCTCAGCTCAATTCTGATCAAGCCCTTTAAACAAATTAACTGGGATAAAAAATACGCCTGGGTTAAAAAATATACGGATCGTTTGCTGATGGCTGATTTTGATCGTAATTCTACTCGCCCAGTGGATTGGGTTTTGGGCGCAGCAATGGTTGTGCGCCACGAAGTAGCGATGGACGTTGGTTGGTTTGATGAGCGGTATTTTATTTATATGGAAGATTGCGATTGGTGTCGATCGATGTGGGAAAAGGGGTGGCCGGTCTATTTTGTGCATGACATTGTTATCAAGCACCGCCATGAACGCGAATCGGCCAAGATCCCCGGTGTCTGGCGCGCCCTGTTTAAAAATCGTTTGGCTCGCCTCCATCTTTTAAGCTGGCTTAAATATATGTGGAAGTGGCGCGGTACGCATAAATACTATGGACCGATTTCCTAAGGTAGGTATCGTCTACCTTGCCTATCATCCCGAACCGTTTTTAGCTCGGGCGATTGAGGCCTTGGCAAAAACTACCTATCCCAAGGATAGGTTAGTTTTTATTGTGGTAGATAATCCGCACCCTAATTTTGGATCAGCAGCCGAGTATCTTGAAAATACGCTGCGGTCGTTATCGGGGAATACTTTGCCTGAAGTACATATTTTACCGCAAAAAATAAATACTGGTTTTGCAAAAGGTAATAATATTGGTATTCAAAAGGCGCTTGAGCTTGGTTGTGAGTATATTTTTTTACATAATCAAGACGGATATTTGGTAGAAAGCGCATTAACGCACATTGTTGCTGCCGCCGAGGCAGATAAAAATATCGGCGCACTTCAGTCGGTAGTATTGCTTCATGATGAAAAAGAGAAAATTAACAGTTTTGGCAACAACTTTCATTTTTTGGGTTTCGGTTATTGTGATAAGTATAAAGTAAACCTTAAGGATTATTTAAACGCTCACCCCCTAAAAATACCAGAAGCAGGATATGCCAGTGGGGCGGCTTTGCTGCTTCGCAGTGATCTGATTAAAAAGTACGGCGCGCTTGATGAAGACCTATTTTTATATCATGAAGATTTGGAATACTCATTGCGTTTAAAATTAGCCGGTTTCAGGGTAAGTGTGGCTACAACATCATATTTTTATCATGAATATGCTTTCAGTCGGAATGCAGAAAAGATGTATCTGATGGAGCGGAATCGTCAGGCGGTTATCCTTATGTATTATCGTTGGCGAACGATACTCCTATTGTTACCGGCGGCTTTGGTAACTGAACTGGGTTTGTGCTTTTTTGCAGCCAAAAAGGGTTGGCTAAAGGAAAAAATCAGGGTATACTGGTATTGGCTTAATCCGAGTAATTGGGTTTTTTGGCTTAAAAAAAGACACTATATTCAGGGTCTACGCCACGTCACCGATCGCGAACTGTTAAAAACAGCAGTTGGTGAAATTATTTTTGATGATCCGATGATTAATAATTTTCTGTTAAATTCAATTGGTAATCCGATTTTATCCTTTTATTGGCGGAAAATAAAAAAAATTCTCTTTTGGTAATTCTATGGCTCAGATTAAAAAAGCAATTTTAACTGGTGGGGGACGAGCGACACGTTTGCGTCCTATCACTACCACTATTAATAAACACCTTATTCCGCTGGCTGGTAAACCAATGATTTTTCATGCGATTGAAAAGGCTGTTGAAGCAGGTGTAGAAGAAATTTTTATTAATACGAACCCAGGTGAAACACAAATTCAAGAAGTCGTCGGCGACGGAAGCAGGTGGGGGGTTACGATCACTTGTTTTGAACAGACAGGAGGACCACAAGGAATTGCTCACGTGGTAAAGTGTGCTGAAAAATTTATCGGTGACGACCCTTTTATGTTTTATTTGTCGGATAATATTGTACTAGGAAGTCTTGCGCCACTTTTTAAAACATTTGACGAGGAAAATCTGGATTGTATGTTGGCATTGTCGAAAGTTCCTGACCCAGAACGCTTTGGTGTTCCTGAGTTTGATAGCAAAGGAATTTTGGTGGATATTATTGAAAAACCAAAAAATCCGCCAAGCGACTTTGCGGTCACGGGAATCTATCTCTATAACAGTAATTTTTTTAAAGCTTTTAGTCAGATCGCTAAATCAGATCGGGGTGAATATGAAATTTCGAGTATTCATTCCTACTTTCTAAAAAACAATTATAAAGTTGGGTATCGTGAAATTACTGGCTGGTGGAAAGATACTGGTAAACCGAATGATCTTATTGCTGCAAACAGGCTTCTTTTTGAAGAAATGCCGGATAAAGATTTTAAATTGGAATGCGCTTGCCTTGCGGATACAAAATACAGTGGAAAAATCGGTATCGGAAAAAACACGGTTATTGGTAAAAATGTAGTTATTAATGGCCCGGTATTAGTTGGAGATACCTGTTATCTCGAAAACTGTACGCTTGGAGCATATACAACTATTGGCTCAAATTCGATTGTCAAAAATATGTCAATTGAAAATTCTATTGTCTTCAGTGATAGCCGCCTGGAGGCAAATGTGCATATTACGGATAGTATCATCGGCAAAGAAGCAAAGGTGCTCGCGCATCCTGAAAATACACCCCATCGCCTCATTATTGGGGACCAAACATTTGTTGAATTATAAAATCTAGCTATATATGCCAAAATTCTTGTCTCGTCTCATGGGTAAACCGCCTGAAGAATCCCTTATTGGTACCTACCGGATTGATGTTATTTCTCTTGAAAAAGAATTGGAGTTTGAAGAATATTTACCGATTGAATTACGATATATTCTCAAAAAATATCCGGACTACAAACCAAAGATTAGTCAGATTCTTGCTGAAGGTAAGGCAATTGGTGTGCGTACGGTTCTTAAAACTCCCGAAAATATTTTGAAAGCAGTTCACACTATTAGCGTCTTCTCTCAAGAAAACTATATTATTACGTGGCTGCCAGAGTTATTGAGAAATAAACACTTACCTCGTATTACCGAAGCTGATCGTCAAAAGGCCAATGAGCACAAAGAAAATTTAGATGAAGCGGTTGAAATACTTTTGCGTGATCGTTTGCGTTTCAAACGTTTAGTTTTGGTTGATGAAGAAAATGTCGGTATTAAACCGGAAGAGCAAAAGCTGATGACTGAACTGACAGAAATTTTGTACCCCCTTTCGGTTGATTACTCTGTTTTTAGAATTATCAACGATAACGCTCATGAGCGCACTGAAATTGCGCAGTCGATTATTAAAATTTTATTTATCGTCGGCCCCATCGCGCATGTGCTTGAAAAATACGCTTCAGGCATAGGTAAAGTTTTTGCCGCATCAGCAGATGATCTCCTGGGTGAAGCCGCTGAAATGACGGCCCTGCGTGGTTCCGGGTTTGGCTGGAAAGTTTTGGCTCGTCGTTCGATTATTCTTATACCGGTATTCGCCATAGCTACCTATGGGGCTTTTCAAGTCGAGCATTTACTTGAAACCGGGCATACGGCACTAGCCGGTATTGTCTTTGGTCTTTCCGCAGTGGCTCTGTCGCTTACTACGGCAATACAGTCTTTGTTTTTGTATCAAAAAAGTGCTCATAAATTGCAGCAAGCAAGTAAGCTTGCTGAGGTGCACCACGAACGCCTCTATCATATTGCCTTGCGCCAGGACTTTACCAATCCTGCTCGTTTGGGTCTTTTAATCGGAGCTTGTCTGGCTCCTATCATGGGTATGATTGCGGCACTTTCCGGGGTGATGCATAATGGTTTTGTGCTTGCAGCCGTCGGTTCAACAGAATCGATTGTCGCCGGTCTTACTGTAATCCTGGCAAATCGGATTAATGAATGGAAGTTTA
>CAZECR010000002.1:7922-13666 GCA_964510495.1 uncultured Gammaproteobacteria bacterium | reverse complement strand
TTTGTCGGCCTAGTGGGACTTGAACCCACGACCTCATCGTCCCGAACGATGCGCGCTAGCCAACTGCGCTATAGGCCGATGTAGTAAATAAAATTTTAATATAGCATTTTTGTCTGAGCAAGTAAAAAAATAACCTCGAGTATGTCGAGGTTATTTTAATTCAGAAGATTCCGCCCCTACCACTACATAGTTACATAAATAGGTAGTGGTAGAGGGGGCAGAATAAGATTCGCCCGCTCTATGTTTGAAAAGCTGGGGCGGTTGTGCTGGGGAGGGCTAGCGGTGGGTGCGTCCGTACGGCGCCGAATCCGTGAAATCCTTCAGGGCATCCGAGTTGTCGAAGACGAACTCATTGCAAAGAAGGTGCCAGGCGCTGTAGGGAGCCTCGAGCTCCTGTGGGCTTGCCTCCGAACCCCGCGTCGGCGGTGCGCCGAGGTACGTAAAGATGCTGTAGGCCGCGTTGATCGCGGGGTCGTTCTCCGACCGGGCAGGCATGCCCATCCAGGATTGGTTGTTATCCTTAGCCGGCAGGAGCGTCTTCGCTGCAGCAGTAGTGCCGCCCACGATGTGGACGTTTGACGGTGTATCCGTCGACGTGAGGTCCAAGTAGGCAATGTCCCACGTGTGGATGCCGTCCGGCCAACCGGTGAGGTAGTACTTGCCGATGACCGGCGAGTTGGCCGAGGCGTCGGCGTAGAGCACGGCGATCGGGTTTGGCTTCAGCGTGCCGCCTTCCGGCGTGTAGCGCTGCTTGCCACGGGCAAAGACCCAACGACACGATGTGTCCTCGCGTTGACCCCTGCTGTTCGCGACCGGCAGGAAGATCGGCTGCGTGTTGAGGACCGAGTCGATCTGTGGAATCTGGATCGCGGGCGTGCCGCAACCGATCGTGAGCAGTAGGCAGAGCAGGCCAGCGAAGGCGTTGGTTCCAGAGCTTCTCGTGAACAAGTTCATGACTTCTCCCTCCAAATTTGAGTGGCTCAGGCTTTTTTAGCCTGGCCGAAAAACGCTACAGCAAAATATGGTCGCTGTCAAGGCTTGTGAAGAAAAATTGTTTTAAATTAGCCAAAAAATTTTAAAAGATGTCAAGTTTGCTACTTGGTTTTGGGTAAAAAAATAACCTCACGTATGGTGAGATTACTTTTATGATGATTCCGCCCCTACCACTGCGTAGTTATATAACTAGGCAGTGGTAGAGGGGGCGGAATCAGTTCGCGCCACCTCTTGGTTTATGAGGTTATGCGAGGAAGTATGCGCCCGTTAGCGGCGGGTGCGGCCGTAGGGGGCCTTGGCCTTCAGGGTCTCGAGCTTCGCCGGGTCGATGGGCTGCTTGCAGAAGACGTACCAGGTGGTGTAGGGGGCCTCCAGCTCCTTGGGGGTGGCGTTCACGCCTGCGGCCGGGGTCGCACCGGCGCTGGCGAAGATCCGATAGGCCATGGTGACGCCCTCGAAGTCGGGCGTCGCATTCACCTGCATGCCGACCCAGCTGAGGTTGCCGCTCTGCGCCGGGAAGAGGGCCTCGGGGGTCGTGCCGAACTTGCGTCCGACGAGGCTCGGCGTGGGCAGGCTGAAGTCCCAGGCCGGGGTGCCGCCGACGGCGCCATCCGGGAAGAAGTGGCGCGCCAGCTGGATGGTCTTGGCCGGTCCCTCGAAGACCGTCGCGTCGGGCGACGGCTTGAGGGTGGCCGCATCCACCTTGGTGTAGAGCTGTCGGCCCTCCGCCCAGACCCAGAGGCAGTTCCCGTCGCGGTGCAAGCCGCTCGAGTCGGCGGGCGGGAGGTCCTCGGGCTGCCGGTTGACGATCGTGTCGGTGGGCTCCTGGCGGAGCGGGGGCGCGCCGCAGCCGATGGTGCTGAGGCCGAGACAGGCGAGCGCGATCAGGCCGAAGGCGGTTCCAGAGCTTCTCTTCGTCGGGTACATGGGCTTCCTCCAGGGGTTTAATGCGCAGGCACTTTTGCCTCGCGGAAAAACGCTACCTTAAAATGCCCTTGTTGTCAAGGGTTCTCAGTAAAAGTTGTTGATCTAAGCTAAAAAAATACACGAAGAAACACTAAATTGTTATTTTTAATGCCAGACTTTCCCATTGCAGACGAGCTAATTCTAGTTGCAGTATTGACAAAAAGCCGGTTTTATGGTATACCTATTTGTCTTCGTCGAATGAAAATTCACCTTCAGCTGCAGCGGAATGGCCAGGTACCATGGTTATAGAACTTGCTCTATAACCATGGTACCGAGGCAATTTCGTCTCGCGTTGATCGGAGTGACTAAGATGATGAAGCAGATGCTGTTGGTTCTGGGTGGTTTTCTCTTCGCCGGCTGCCTCGAGGCGGTTCCAGGGAGCAACGCTGTCGCGCTGTGCTCCGATCTGGCCCCCCTGTCCGATACGCACCCGTCTGTCGCGCTCAGGGGAAAGAACCCCGACGGGTCCGTGGCGACCTATAAGGCCGGCAGCGTCTACAGCGCCGTCCTCACGGTGAACGAGACGCCTCGGGGTGGTACGCCTGTGAAGCGCGTCGTCACCTTCATGTTCGACGGCATCGGCAACGCCACCGTCCTGAACTACTCGCCGTGCCTGACGCAGATGGGGGAGGTGGTGGTGCAGTCGCTGACCCTCCAGGCGGAGGGTGGTGTGGTGAAGAGCGCGGTGTTCGCGCAGCCCACCACGATCACCTACGATCCGTCGAAGGGTGGTCAGCTGATCGAGTTCACCCTCGAGTAGGCCGCCCGGGCTGATAGCCTGCAACTATCGACTTCAGACTAAGTTCTGAAGTAACGCTCATTTTTACCTCCACCATACGCTCAATAGCGCGATGTACTAGAGACCGGAGTCTCTACACTTTATTTCTAAAATCTTGGAAGTAGAGTGTGGCTCCGGTTTTTTGTTTTGTTATGCCTTGTAAATTTGTAGATAAAAAAAAGCGCTAAAGCGGCAGCTTCCTTAAAATATGTGAAGTTGTATTTGTGTCGGCTTGGGTTGACTACGTTAGAACCTTTATATAAAACAGAAGCCCGCACCGGAGGGGTGCGGGGCGGATGTCTCCAGCGCTAGACCGAAGTCCGGCGCGAGACAAGGATGAAGGAGTTGGGGCTGAACTTGGCGTGGAACAGGAGCGTCTCGAAGCACCGCTGGCCGCGGTACACGTAGGCACAGGGGACGCGGATCTGACCCGCGTCATTCCACCGAGAGTTCTCGGCCAAAGCGAGGACGGCCGAGACATTTTTGAATCTCTCCGGGAACTTTCGGAAAAAGGCTGCGAGGGCGGCGCCGTCCTCGAGAGTACAGCCCTCGTCGACGAGGCGCTTCGCGGCCTGCTCGCCGGTTTCGTCGCCAGTGCAGGGCACCAGCTCCAGTTCTCTTTTCCGCGTCCGCGTCCCGCTGATCTGCGGGAAATTCTCGGCCTTGATGCTCGTCTGGTCGATCCAGCCGTTGGCACCGACCGCCTCGCGAACGAGGGTCAGAAAATCCTTGCAGATCGTGGCGCTTCCGGCGTTGGGGACGCTGGCAAGTGCGCCCGCGTTGAGCCAGATTTCCCGAAAGCGCACATCGTTGATCTTGCTACGGTTCGGCATTAACATCCTCCAGACATACAGGTTGCTCCAATCTTAGTATTTAAGACTAGAGGTACCCGTCGGTCAAAAGACGATGCTTATCGGTGCTTATCGTGAACCATGAAAGTTCCGTATAAACAGAAAATAATATCACCAAATCAACAGTTTGTCAATAGTTATAAAGGACTAATCTTAGTAAAAGATAAAAATAAAAAACAGCGGATTAGACTGTTTTTGTATCTGTCGGGCTAACAGGACTTGAACCTGCGACCTCTTGCACCCCATGCAAGCGCTCTAGCCAACTGAGCTACAGCCCGTTTTTAAATTTTTGAAGTAGGACAAGGTCAAGGTGGGGCCTCCGCACCTTGACCAGGGTGGTGGAGTCGCATACCACATCCCGAACTAGGGCAGATCAGGACGGATATACGCTGAGAACTTCTTTGGATCCGTGAAGATCGTACTGCACCCATTGCAGACGCAGTGAAGCAGCTCCGGTGGACCACTCTGCGGCCCGCCGAGACGAACCGGACGGGGAGCGCGGACTTCTGCGTAACTGTTGTGTCCGCACACCCTGCAGCAGAACTTGATTGGCGCTCGAGCAGCCCCCGATTTGGAAGGCTGGTCAGGAGTGCGCGTAGCCTTTTTTGGTTCAATGTCACTCATCGAAGTCCTCCTCGTGGCGTCATCCTACCATACGATTTTCTTCTTTTCAAGCAGGAAAGGGTATGATAGTATTGGAAGGTAATTTTAGCTTTTAAGGTATGCTTACCATCAAAAATTTCTTCAAAGAAGCGATTAAACAAGAGGCCTCAGACCTTCATTTAGTTGCTAGCGAAAAACCCATGATTCGTATTGAAGGCGAGCTTAAGGAAATTGGAGATGAGAATTTACTCGGTAAAGAATTGGAAACAGCAATTTTTGCGTTGCTTTCCAAAGAGCAAAAAGCTAAATATCTAGAGCATAAAGAATTGGATTTCGGATACACCTTGGAAGGAACCCGTTTTCGCGTGAATCTCCATAGTCAAGAAGAACAGATTGGGCTTGCGGCTCGTCTCATTCCAGCAAATATTCCATCGGCTGAAGATCTCAATTTTGAGCCAGCGCTCCTTGAAATTCCTAAAATGCTGGATGGTTTAGTTTTGGTAACAGGTCCAACGGGCTCTGGAAAATCCACCACGATCGCTTCTTTGGTTGAAGAAATTAATAAAAGTCGTAAGGCACATATTATTACCGTCGAAGATCCGATTGAGTTTAACTTTGAAAATAAGCTGAGTCTTATAGAACAACGCGAAGTCGGCACAGATACCGAATCGTTTGCCTCGGCACTTAAATATGTCTTGCGTCAAGATCCGAATGTTATTATGGTTGGCGAAATGCGTGACCCAGAGACTATCGCAACTGTTTTAACGGCCGCAGAAACTGGTCACTTGGTATTTTCTACCCTGCATACCTCGAGCGCAGCAGAAGCAATAGAGCGTATCGTGGATGTCTTTGATGGCCCTAAGCAAAAACAAATTCTTATCCAACTGGCCGCCGTTCTGCGTGTTGTTGTAGCACAACAACTTGTTCCGTCCAAAGATGCTGGTCGTGTGCCTGCTCGAGAAATATTAATTAATACTCCAGCCGTTGCTAACTTGGTGCGCGAAAATAACATTGCTCAGTTGAAATCAGTTATTCAGACGGGCTCAAAGGACAATATGATTTCAATGGAGAATTCGCTGAAAGCGCTCGTCAAAGGTGGGTGGGTGGATGAGACGGTCGCTCAAAATAGAATGGGAATGAACAAGAAAATTTAATGATGTATGGAATACAAGAAGGTTTTTAAAAAAATTGCTACCATTTCAAAAAAGAATAAATTGCCGGTCTCTGTGGTCGGCGGTTTTGTTCGTGATCTTTTTTTAACTGGAGTAGAAAAAAAGGATTATGATTTCGTGGTCGAAGGAAGCGGTTTGGCTTTCGCCAAGCTCGTTGACGAAGCCTATAAACAAGAAGGAAGTTTGATCGAATTTCCAGATTTCGACACTGCTCGATATATTCTCGGTGAAGGTGAAGACACTATTGAGCTCGAGTTTGCCGGTGCACGTAGCGAGAAATATACCGCTGATTCGCGCAAGCCCATAGTTACCGCGACAACCCTTGAGCAAGACTTGGAACGTCGTGATTTTACGGTTAACGCTATGGCGATCCCGGTTGTG
>CAZECR010000002.1:5362-7822 GCA_964510495.1 uncultured Gammaproteobacteria bacterium | reverse complement strand
ATTAAAATTGTTTCCGGTGAACGAATTCAGGAAGAATTGCTTAAATTACTCAAAACCGCTGAACCCTCTATTGGGTTTCTTCTATTATTCCAGACAAAGTTAATGGATAGTATTTTGCCTGAAATTTCAGCGCTTGACGGTGTTGAAGATGTGTATGGTCATAGCCATAAAAATAATTTGTATCACACCTTTAAAGTTGTGGATAATATTGCTTTGCGCTCAGATAACGTTTGGCTTCGCTTGGCCGGGCTACTGCATGACGTAGGAAAACCCGCCACCAAACGTTTTGTGCCGCGGATTGGCTGGACGTTTCATGCTCATGAACATGTCGGGCGTAAAATGGTCTATGCTTTTGCTAAACGCTTACGCTTATCGACTGAGCACACGAATTATCTGGCAAAACTAGTTCGTTGGCATATGCAGCCTATTGCCCTTATGGACGACGGTGTAACTGACTCAGCCGTACGCCGTCTTATTTTTAATGCGGGGCAGGAAATTAATGACCTGCTTATTTTGGGTAAGAGCGATATTACAACCGGCAACCCTAACAAAAAAGTAAAACGTTTAGCAAACTATGATCACTTAGAAACGCGCGTTGCCGAGGTGATTGAGAAAGACAAAATGCTCGCGTTTCAGTCTCCGGTGCGTGGTGAAGAAATTATGGAAGCGTGCGGACTTAAACCGGGGCCCACGGTTGGCCGTATTAAAACCGCGCTGGAAGAAGCGATTTTAGATGGTATTGTGCCTAATGAGCACGAACCAGTTAAAGAATATTTCTTGAAAATTAAAGATGATTTTCTGAAAGATGTTGCGGAGTGGGAACGTTTATGAATAAGATGCCAAAGAAAAAAACAATTACAGCCGGAGGGGTAGTTATGAATGAATCAGGAGAAATTGCTTTGGTAAAACAAGGGCAGCATTTTTGGTCTTTGCCGAAAGGGCACGTTGAAGCAGGGGAGACACTGCGCCAAGCAGCCGAGCGAGAGATTTATGAAGAAACAGGTATAACAGATTTAGTCTATATTCGCGACCTTGGGTTTTATGAGCGTACGGGTGGTAAACATGACGATGAATTAAAAACAATTCATTTTTTTCTCTTTACCAGCAAGCAAAAAGTACTTATTCCGCTTGATCGAGATAACCCAGAAGCTCACTGGCTACCAAGAACAGAAATTACCAACCGTTTAACTCGCGCTGAAGATAAAGCCTTTTTTCTTGGTATTTTAAAGAGTATTTGACACCCTGGAACGGGGAGTATACAGTACAAATATGGATTCGAGTGATCAATCCATTTATTCCTAACTGTTACTCCTATGGAAAAATGCAACCACTCAAGTAGTTTTAAAGCAGGTGCAGTGTTAGGCGGTCTTGTTGGAGGGGCTATCGTCGGGTTTCTCATGACTGAAAAGGGTCGTATGCTGCGCCGCAATTTGCAGACTGATATCCATGAACTTTCAAGGCAAATTCAAGCTCGGGCTAAAGAATTTGGTGATACCAGTCAAGAAATGTACAACGAACTTGTAGATACCGCGGTTGATGAATATGCCAAGCGTAAAGACATGGCTTTCGAGATGAAAGACATTATCATTCGCGAACTCAAACGTAAATGGTGGGATTTTCAAGTCTATACTGTTTATTTGCAGGTAAAACGTAAATTAGAAAGTGTTACTGATGTTACCGAGGACAAATTTTACGAACTTACTGCTGAGGCAGTGGGAGAATATGCTGAAAAGAAGTCTCTCATGAATTATTGGAAAAATAAATTACTCCGTGAAGTAAAGAAGAAATGGGAAACCTATCATGATGAATGGCAGACTGGATCTGAAGAATCTGCAGACGCTACGTCTTCTGAAAAATCCGTCTAAAGTTACTATCCCGACTTTACCATAAGTCGGGATTTTTAATAAAAAAGCAGTCTGATTAAGACTGCTTTTTTAGGGGAGAAGATTTTAAGTTTTGATGATTTTTTTCTTAACGATGTGTTTGGTTTTTTTCTTGAGTTTTTTACCAATTTTCGTATTCTTTTTGGCTTGGTTCATGCGAGCCTTGAGAGCGCTGTTCATACAAACGTAATTTAGAAGTTTTTATAATGGTTAAACAATATCACGATTTTTATTTTTTGGCAAGCAATTCTTTAGCTGCGGCTGCAATTGCTGCGGCAGAGATGCCCTCATATTCAAGTAATTCTTCGGGCTTACCACTCTTGGGTTGTTTGGTCACGGCTAGGGTAGTGACTGCTCCAGCCATTTCCCCGAGTGCGGAACGGATAGCTTCGGCAATACCACCTTCGGCATAGTGGTCTTCAATAACAACTATGTGGCTTGTATCAGTTACAGCTTTGCGAAGGGCAGCTGTATCAAGTGGTTTGATGCTATAGAGGTCAATAACTCTGGCCGTAATTCCTTCTTTCATAAGCGCATCGTAGGCAGCTAAGGCCTCGTGAACAGTAATACCCGCGCC
>CAZECR010000002.1:0-5262 GCA_964510495.1 uncultured Gammaproteobacteria bacterium | reverse complement strand
TACTGGCTCATGCGTATTTGGTCAAACGCCCGGCTGAAAAATGCTGCAAAGGTTGAGACAAACGGAATTTTGCCGCGCTTAGCCAGGCCCAGCGCTGTGCCCACCATGTTTTGTTCCGCAATATACATTTCAAAAAAACGTTCCGGCGCAACTTTTTTCATTGTTTCGGCA
Organism: uncultured Gammaproteobacteria bacterium; assembly: GCA_964510495.1. Taxonomy (GTDB): domain Bacteria; phylum Patescibacteriota; class Patescibacteriia; order Magasanikbacterales; family GWA2-37-8; genus CAZECR01. The sequence goes on along the minus strand of CAZECR010000002.1, from coordinate 5,091 downwards.
TAGGTCGAGTTACTAGTCTCGGCATCAAGTACAACAAGATTTTCAAGAACGGGTGCCAGGTTTAAAAGCGAATTGCCATATGCTTTTCTTGTCGAGACTGGTTTGCCACTTGTATAATCTGTTATCTGAACCTCCTTAAGACTAGGTTTTTTTATTGGCGTGGCTTTTTCTGGCGCGCCTACTGTGCCTCGAATATTCATATCAACTTCACCTAACTCAGGTAAAGCTTTTTCGAGCTCTTCTTTCGAAAGTGCTTTACCATGCCAGCCATCTTTGTTTTCTAAGAATGAAACGCCTTTACCTTTAATAGTTTTAGCAATAATACAAAAAGGTTTGTCGCTTTTTTCAGCTTTCAAAAAAGCGTCGCTAATTGCTTCTAAGGAATGTCCATCAATCACGACTGCCTCCCAGCCAAAAGCAGTTACTTTTTTGTAATAACTGTCGGTGTCGTACCCGAGCATGGTTTCGCCGCGCTGGCCCAAGCGATTGACATCGATAATGGCGACAAGATTATTTGTTTTGTAAAAAGCGGCAGATTCAAGTGCTTCCCACACCGATCCTTCGGCCATTTCACTATCTCCTAAAAGCACATAGGTGCGGTAGGAAGTTTTGTCTAAATATTTGGCATTGAGTGCCATACCGAGTCCTATGGAAAGTCCTTGGCCAAGTGAGCCGGTAGGTGCTTCGGTGTAGGGGAACATAAGGGTAGGGTGACCTTCTAAGCGACTCCCGAATTTGCGGAGTGTATCAAGCTCGCTGGCTTCGATTGCTCCGGCTGCTGCGTAAAGTGAGTAAAACAGGGGAGAAGCATGGCCTTTGGAAAAAATAAGGCGATCATTGTTTGGGTTCGCAGGATTTTTGAGATCAGCTTTAAAAAATCCACCGAACATAAGAACGGTTAAGAGATCGGTCGCTGAAAGCGATGATGTGGCATGCCCCGACCCTGCGTTAGTGGTCGAAGTCAGAATAAAATAACGAATGAGGGTGGCTAATTTTTGCAATTCTGAAGTTGGAGTCTGTGACATACAAAAATACTTAAATAATTATTTTTTCTTTTTAGGAGCAGGTTTGGCTGCCTTGGTATGTACGGCGTCATGTCCGCCAAATTGATTGCGCAGCGTTGACAAAAGCTGTCCAGTGTAGCTTGGTTTTTTTTGTGATGCAACGCGGAATTTAAATGAGTCTTCAATCACCGGTACGGGAATTTTTAATTTTTTGGCGGCCTGCACTGTCCATTCACCTTCACCCGTATAATTGACTGATCCGGATATACCTTTTAATTCTTGGCCGTAAGCTTTAAATCCGGAAGCGAGCCAACCTACCAGGCGCGATTCGATAACGCTGCCGTGGTTATAAATATCGGTCACCTTTTCTAAATCAAGTTTAAACTTAGATTTTTTCATGACCGCAAAGCCCTCGGCAAGTGCTTGCATCATGCCGTATTCAATACCATTGTGCACCATTTTTACAAAATGCCCGGCGCCGAACCCGTCAAAAAATTGATAGGCATCCGGTGCGGCTAAATCGCGGAAGAGATGTTCGATTTTTTCAAATACTTTGCGATCACCGCCGATCATGAGGCATGGCCCGGCCAATGCCCCGCCCGGCCCGCCTGACGTACCGCAATCAAGAAAATGTATGCCAAACTTTTTAAGTTTAGCAGCGCGCTTGGTAGCGTCCCCGTAGAACGAATTTCCGCCGTCTATAACAATATCGCCCTTTTTAAGAAGTGGCACCAAACCGCCTTTGCCAAACAACATCTCATCAACCGGTTTACCTGCGGGCACCATCAGCCAAATAATGCGTGGTGTCGGTAAACTTTTGACCAGATCAGGTAGCGAGTAAGCGCCAGCAATTCCTTCGGTTTCAATTTGGCGAGTAACTTCAGCGGTACGGTTGAAGGCTGTGATATCCCAGCCCTGAGTATGGAGACGCCTGGCTAAATTACCGCCCATTTTTCCAAGGCCAATTAAGCCCATTTTTTTAAGAGGTGCTGTGTAAGTATTTTCGGGTGTGTTAAACGTAAGTGCGGTTGCGATTGTGCTGGTGTCAGGTATATAGCTCGCGAGTTTTGGAATTTGCTTAGCCCACACATCACTAATCGAATCGATAAAACGCCACATCTCGCGAACTTCGCGTGTGTCATTAAAGAGTGTTTGGTCGCCCGTTATGCTGTCAAGCAAAAGTTTTTTATATTCTTCAACATACTGTGAGGTGCTTGCTTCGGTACGCAGCATGAAGTCGATGGTGCGTTCGTTAATTTTAAAATCAAGCCCCGGAACTTTGGACCAAAATTTAATCGTAATACCTTCGACCGGATCAAGTCCAAAAATAATCTGATTTTTGTTGTGCTTGTCGCCTGGTGGGCATAAGCATGGTGCAGCATGTTTGAAGGTGATGATGATTTCTTTTTTCTTTTCACCCATGCGTTTGCCGCTTTCCATAACGATTGGTACACCCTTCCAGCGGGGTGACGTCAGTTCTGTTTTGACTTTAAAATAGGTTTCCGTAGTGGAAGTAGGGGAGACGCCTTTAATCGTTTGGTAGCTTTCATACTGTGCGCGAAGCGTATTTTCCGCAACTTCCTTTTTAGTAAGCTCGGGAAGTGTTTTTAAAATTGCCACGCGCTGGTCGCGAATCGCGGCGGCAGTAAAAGCATTAGGCCGCTCCATGGTAACGAGCGCGAGCATTTGCATGATATGGTTTTGCCCCATATCGCGGAGCGCTCCGACGCCGTCGTAAAATGGCCCGCGAAGTTCCACGCCCAATGTTTCCCAGAGTTTGATTTCAATCTGTTCGATAAATTGATTATTCCAAATTTTTTCAAAGAGATTATTGGAAAAGCGGAAGGTCAAAATATTCTGGAGCATTTCTTTAGCCAAGTAATGGTCGATACGATAAATCTGTTCTTCTTTGAAGAGTTTACCGAGAAGCTCGTCGAGTTTTTCAGCAGTAGCAAGGTCGCGGCCAAATGGTTTCTCGACCAAAACACGGGTCCAGCCTTCTTCAGGAGAGCAGGGCTTGGTAAGTTCCGAAGATGCGAGGTGATTAACAATTGTTTTTAAGAAGTCTGGAGGAACAGCGAGGTAAAACAATTTGTTTGAACACGCTTTCCATTCCACATCTGTTGCCCCCAGGCGCTTGGCGAGCGCAACATAGTCGGATTGTTTTTCAAAATCTCCTTGCTGAAATACAAAGCGTTGTAAAAATCTTCCAATTTCGGCCGGGTTAGTCAGATTGTAGCGCGGATCTTTTTCAATAATTGCCTGTAAATGTTCTCGAAACGAATCGTTGTTCAGGGCGCGATGTGAATAACCGACAATCTGAAACAAGGCCGGTAAATTATTTTCAAGGTGTAAATGAAAAAGGGCAGGAACAATCTTTTTGGTCATCAGGTCACCCGTTGCACCCAAAATAACCAGAATTGTCGGCAAACCGTTTTTTTGAGCCATAGAGAAAATATAAGAAACAAAAGAGGTGCTCCCTCCTTACGGTGAGTATCATAGCACTTTTGTAAGCTAGCCACAAACGGCTGAACTGACACGGTCGTGCTTCATGAACCGGTGGCTATTCTTAACTCTTCATCGTTGACAGTGCCTCTCGAATATGGTACTGATTTTGAGCTCCTGTGCTCAATGGTCTCATTTTGAAAGGGGTTTCTCATGAAGGATATTCGGTGCCTTTCGTTACACCTTCCGCTGTTGGCGTTGCTTGGTTGCGGGGGAGTGAATCCGTCCGTGGCCGACCAGAACTTGGCGCTTCGGGCTCAGCCGGGGACGCGTTTTACCGTGGAGAACACCGTCTACACTCTCGAGGGGCGTAGCCAGCGCGGAGGAACAACCGTGGTCAAGTTCAAGTATGACACCGCGACGCCCGAGCGTTCGGGTGCCGGGCTCCGGTGCCGGCATCAGCTGGGTGCGGTGGTGGACACCTACAATCGTAGAGGCTCGAATACGTCCACCCAGAGCACCCTCGGCCAGCGCTACATTGCCCCAGGCAACTGCATGCGCTGATTAGGCGGCGCTCAATCTTCTCCTTCGCCCGAGCAAACAGTCGCGTTGCTGTTTGCTCGGGCCTTTCTCCTTTAATTCTCATTCTTGGAGTAAAGGAAAAAGTGATGAGGTTGTTTTTCTGAGTACTCCTTGGTACTATGGATAGTACTTATTTTTTCTATGATTTCTGGTTTTTGGAAAGATTTGCCTAAACCCATTTTTGTTCTCGCGCCCATGGCCAATGTCACGGACGCTGCTTTTCGTCGAGTTATCGCTAAATACGGTAAGCCTGATATTATTTGGACTGAATTTGTATCGTGCGACGGCTTGTGCAGCCCTGGTCGCGCAGAACTGCTCACTGATTTTATCTATGATGAATCCGAACGGCCGATCATTGCGCAAATTTTTGGTTCGAAACCAGAAAATTATTACGAAACGGCGCTCCTTATTCAGGAACTTGGTTTTGACGGAATTGATATTAACATGGGCTGCCCTGAAAAAAGCATCAGTGGTAAACAATGCTCTGGAGCTGCTCTAATACAATATCCGGAACTGGCTAAAGAAATTATTGCTGCCACTAAGCGTGGAGCAGGAAAACTTCCGGTTTCTGTGAAAACTCGTTTAGGGTATAATAAAAATGTGCTTGATACCTGGCTGCCCAATTTGCTCGAAGCAGAACCAGCTGCGATAACATTGCATGCCCGCACCAAAAAAGAAATGTCACTGGTACCTGCGCACTGGGAAGAAATTTCCCGGGCCGTAGCTATTCGCGACAAATATGATTCCTCGTCAGACAAGACACTTATTTTGGGTAATGGTGATGTTAAAGATTTAGATGAAGCAAATCGACGCGTAGCCGAAACGGGCTGTGACGGGGTAATGATTGGTCGTGGTATCTTTGGTAACCCGTGGCTCTTTAATCGAGAGCGAGATTATAAAACTATTGTTCCAGAAGAAAAAATGCGCGTGCTCGTGGAGCATACGCATTTGTTTGAAAAATTACTCGGTGAGAAAAAAAGTTTTGCTTTAATGAAAAAACATTATAAGGCGTATGTGAATGGTTTTGATGGAGCAAAAGAATTACGGGTGAAATTGATGG
>CAZECR010000001.1:0-86923 GCA_964510495.1 uncultured Gammaproteobacteria bacterium | reverse complement strand
AAAAACCGCTTAACCATTGACAAAAATGGTTTTTTGTGCTAGGCTTGCCACCTTCCTCTCAACAGGTGCCTGTGATAATCGTCACGGGAATCCCTAGGAGCCTGGGTCCTAAAATAGCACTCTTTGCAATGGAGCTGTATAAACGTGAAGAAGCACATCCGCCCTCTTTTTATTGGTCTGGGTCTTTTGCTCGGCGCTTGCGGCGGTCAACAGCCCGCCGCCAGCTCGTCAAGCGGCCTCTGCGTCAGCCGAACCGGGGAGCTGAGCGACGCCTGGGCCTACTTCGAGGTGGATCCCTCGACCCCCAGCGGCGAGATCGCGGTGAGCACCGACACCGACGTACTCCACATCTCGGTGGAAGGCCAGGTCGGGACGGACTGTGTCCAGGCCTACTTCAACGAGGCCTTCATCCTGGCGTCCGGGAGCCTGGCGAGCAACCTCGACGGTACCCGCTACGTCCTCGAGACCCTGGACAGGACCCACCAGGTCCACAACTGGTCCTTCGCCAACGGCGCGGCCCACTGGGGACCCAACCAGATGGGAGCCACGATCTCGGCACCCATCCCGCACAAGACGATCCTCGCACTGCGCATGGACACCACGGCGTTCGTGCTGGACGGCCGCGAGCTCCAGTTCAACCTGGGCTCCTACTTCTACATCGCGGGCGGCGTCCGCCATGAGGGTACCCCGATCAACAAGAACGGCGGCCTCCTGAAGCTGCCCACCAACTAAGAAAAGCGGCGCACGAACAAAACAAGCACCACCCCTACATCATCTCAAGATCACCTTCCAACAAACGCTTAAACGCGTGAGGGGGAGGCAAGCACAGAACTTCGAGCCTCCCAAATATGTTCCCAAAAAATTGGAAATATATTTGGCTCGAAGTTTATACAAAATAAAAAAAGACGTTCCGTAATTGGAACGTCTTTTTTAAATTCTATTTTATTTAGCAACCTGTTCAGCCACTTCATCCGCAAAATTCTTGGTGTGTTTCTCAATTCCTTCACCGAGCTCAAACCGAGCAAAGCGACGGATCGTAATTTTTTCACCAGTCTCACCGGTCTTTTCAGCGAGAAGTTGGTGAATTTTTTTACTATCATCCTTAATATAAAATTGATCCACTAAACAAATTTCTTCGTAAAACTTTTCAATCTTACCTTTGAGGATATTTTCCATCATTTCTGCTGGTTTGCCTTTAAGCTGTTCGGCGTAGATTTCTTTTTCTTTGGCAATCATTTCTGCAGGCACTTCGGTGCGATCCAAAAATTTTGGATTAGCAGCCGAAATATGGAGTCCAATTTCTTTCACCAAATCTTTGAAGCCATCGGTGCGAGCAACAAAATCAGTTTCGCAGTTTACTTCAACAAGAACACCGATGCGGCCACCACCATGGATGTAGCTAGCAACCGTTCCTTCGCCAGCAACTTTGTCAGCGCGTTTAGCGGCCTTAACAACACCTTTTTTACGAAGGATTTCACCAGCTTTGTCCTGGTCGCCATTCGCTTCTTCAAGCGCCGCTTTGCAGTCAAGCATTCCAGCGCCAGTTGAGGCACGAAGCCTCGAGATTTCAGCAGCTGTAGTCATATATTTTTAGTTATTTTATTGAGTGACGAAGAAAATTCTAGTGAGCACTAGATAGATTCACCAACCTGCAAGGCGCGCTTTTCTTTTTTAGGAGCAGCGGCGGCCTTAGGAGCAACCGGTTTCTTTTCTTCTTTAGATTCTACCACGGTTTTGGCATCTTTCACAGCAGCCATTTCTTTTTCGCGTTCAACTACCATAGCAGCGCGGTTCTTTTCGCCTTCACGCTTGCCTTCGTTAACCGCTTCGGCAACGAGTTCGGCAATCATACGAATAGAATTGATCGCATCATCATTGGCTGGGATAACATAGGTAGCTTTCGTTGGGTCAACGTTGGTGTCACAAACAGCCACAACCGGAAGGTTAACACGACGAGCTTCGGTGATCGCCGTCTTTTCAACGCGCATGTCGGCGATAAAGAGGGCGTCAGGAAGCGTAGTTACATCTACCAAACCACTAAGGTATTTATCCATTTTTTCAAGCTGTTTCTTGAGGGTGGATTGTTCTTTTTTGGTATATTTTTCAATTTCACCGGTTTTAACCTGTTCCTTGAGACCGGTGTATTTTTTAAGACGACGTTTAAATTCATCAAAGTTAGTAAGAAGTCCACCGATCCAGCGTTCCACCAAAAACGGCATTCCACAACTTTCAGCAGCAGCCTTAATGATTTCGCGAGCCTGGCGCTTGGTACCAACAAACAAAATTTTCTTACCAGCAGCAGCCTGCGCTTTCACGTAAGCCAAGGTAATCTCGAGCTGTTCGAGTGTTTTGTCCAAATCAATCACATGGATCCCATTGCGAGTTCCAAAGATGTAAGGTTGCATTTTAGGGTGCCAACGGGAACCCTGATGACCGAAATGCACGCCGGCCTTGAGCATCTCAACGAGAGATGGGAGTTTTGCCATATTTTTTTCCTTATTACTGCCTCTTAGCTTATACCCCAGGGTGGCCCAGGGAGGAAAAATACTCGAAAAATCGAGAGTTTAGCTAATGAGTGATAATTAAAGTAGGCTTATTCTAGCGGAAAGTTAAAAATATGTCAATATTCATATTCAACATGGTTGCCGTCCAATCTAAAACCCTTCCCGCTGCTTGCCTCACCTTTCTAGGCATGCTAGAATGAGAGCGACTTATTGAAGTCTTATTTTGTTACTTACGTCTCTAAATAGCTCTCGTATGGTTGCGCCTAAAACCCCTCCTGAATCAAATTATGATGCTAAAAACATTACTATCCTCGAAGGGCTCGAGGCCGTCCGCCGCCGTCCGGGCATGTATATTGGCTCAACCGGCACAATTGGTCTCCACCACCTGATTTGGGAAGTCGTCGATAACTCGATCGATGAAGCCATGGCGGGGTATGCGAGCAAAATTTTTATCACCCTTCTCCCTGATCACAAAATTGAAGTCCGGGATAATGGTCGCGGTATTCCGGTTGATATTCACCCCCAGAAAAAAATTAGCGCTCTTGAAATCGTCATGACCGTGCTCCATGCTGGCGGTAAATTTGGTGATAGCGGTTATAAAATTTCGGGCGGTCTGCATGGTGTTGGTGCATCAGTTGTGAACGCCCTTTCTACCTATACTCGCGTGGAAGTCCATCGTGATGGCGAAATTTGGGAACAGGAATATAAAATTGGTGTTCCGCAGAAAAAAGTCAGAAGTATTGGCAAATGCAAAGACACCGGCACCACCACGATCTTCAGGCCGGACGAAAGTATTTTTGAAACAGTTGATTTCGAATGGAAAACAATTGTTGATCACTTCCGTCAGCATTGCTATCTTACAAAAGGTATTCACATGGTGATTACCGACGCTCGCCCACCGGAAGAAAAAGCGATTGATAAAACCGCTCTTGATTTCCCCTTCCCTACGTACCAGTTCTACTTTGAAGGCGGTGTATCATCGTTTGTTGGCTACCTCAACCAAAACAAAGAAGCTAAAAACGAAACCATTTTTTACGTTGAAAAAGAAGCTGAAGGCGTGAATGTCGAAGTTGCCCTCCAGTACAACAATGATTTCTCCGAATCACTCTTCGCCTTTACCAACAATATTTTCAATCCCGATGGCGGTACGCACGTGGCCGGGTTCCGCACAGCACTCACCCGCAGTCTCAATACCTATGCGCGCAATAAAAATATTTTAAAAGAAAAAGATGCTAACCTGACCGGTGAAGATGTCCGCGAAGGTTTAACGACGGTTATTTCGGTTAAAATCCGCGAACCGCAGTTTGAAGGTCAGACTAAGGGTAAGCTCGGTAACACCGAAGCAAAAACAGCTGTGGAAAGCGTCATGAACGAAGCGTTCCTCATTTTCCTTGAGGAACATCCGAAAGATGCTGAAGCAATCATCGGCAAATGTTTACTGGCTGCTCGTGCTCGTGCAGCTGCTAAAATCGCTCGCGATACCATTTTGCGTAAAGGTGCCTTAGAGGGCTTTACCCTCCCCGGTAAACTGGCTGACTGCTCGAGTCGCGATTCTGAATCAACTGAATTATTTATTGTTGAGGGAGACTCGGCTGGTGGAAGCGCAAAACAAGGACGCAACCGCGAAATTCAGGCCATCCTCCCTTTGCGCGGTAAAGTGCTGAACGTGGAACGCGCACGCCTCGATAAAATTCTTGCTAACAATGAATTAAAATCACTCATCATTGCGCTTGGTACCAATATTGGCGAACAATTTGATATCACCAAATTGCGCTACAATCGCATCGTGATCATGACCGATGCCGACGTCGATGGCGCCCATATCCGCACGCTTCTTTTAACTTTCTTCTACCGCTACTTCCCGCTCCTTATTACCGAAAATCATGTCTTTATCGCACAACCACCCTTGTATAGCATCAAGTACGGCAAAGAAATGAAGTACGCGTATAATGATGAAGAAAAATCCGCTGCCATTGCTGAAATTGAAAAAAATAAAAGCGACAAAACCAAAGCCAAGGCAGAGGCGCAAAAAGCAGCTGCTGAAGAAGCCGCTGAAGACGAGATCGCTAAATTAGCTACCGGAGAGAGCGACGAAGAAACTGAATCAATTGTTATTGCCGGTATCAAAGTAAACATTCAGCGCTACAAAGGTTTGGGAGAAATGAACCCCGAACAGCTGTGGGAAACAACTATGGACCCTGCGAAGCGCCTGATGAAAATGGTGACGGTGGATGATGCTCAGCTCGCTAACGATACCTTTGAAATCCTGATGGGAGACGAAGTTGAACCACGCAAGAAGTTTATCCAGACACATGCCAAGCAGGTGCAGAATTTGGATATCTAGAAAATATACATTTTAAATAAAGAAAAAGCCACACAATGGCTTTTTCTTTATTTAATCGAAAACATAGAGACATGGTTGACTTTTCCAAGTTTTTGTGATAGTAAACTTACGGCCTTTAGGCCTAACAAGGAGCTTTTAAGATGACAAGAAGCGTAGCAAGCATGATCGCTGCCAGTCTGGCCGGTTTCCTCTGGGGGTGCGGAGGTGGCGGCGGGTATCGACTCGAGTTTGTTCCTCCGGCCGACCTGGCGCAGACCTCCGACCTGGCCCCGTGCCAGAGCAGGTGGGCCGACTGTACCTCTCCTGCCCCCCAGCCGGCGGCGAACGAGATCCCGGGCACCTGTCAGATCGGCCCCATCGAGTTCGCGAAGCCGAGCGATTGGCATCTCGCGGCGGTCGCGAACAGCAGCATGCGCGACGGCTGTGGCAACAGGCTAAACGCCAACCGGACCAGCTCCCGTCAGATCGACCAGAACACCGTCGAGTTGGTCTACTTCGCCAAGCTCGGTGCCTCCTGCGAGGAGACCGTGCTCCACTGCAACGTCAGCAGCGCCGACTTCCCCAACCCCAACTTCTAGCCCCCTCAGCCCAACCTCAAACCAGGCTAAGCAGCACTGCCACTGCTTAGCCCCCTCCCTTTAGCAGCTGCTTGACAAATAATTCAACCTAAGGTATATTCTCTTTGTAAATACAGCCCCAGGGCTGTTTTAAAAAACCTGATATTTATGAGCATTTTCACCTCCGCTAAAAACTACTTTGTAGGGTCATACACCGAAATGAAAAAAGTGACCTGGCCAACGAAAGAACAAACTATTAACTACAGTATTTTGGTTATTGCCCTCAGTCTCGGCCTTGCTGTCTTTTTCGCCGTGCTTGATTACGGCTTTTCAACCGGCATTACCGCTTTAATTTCTCGCTAATTTTACCTGTCCTCCAAGGAGGAGACTTTTTAAAACTATGGCCAAGCAAACCCTGAACCTCGGACGACGCTGGTATGTGCTCCACACCTACAGCGGCTACGAAGAAAATGTTAAAAGTAATTTGAGCCAGCGTATTGAATCATTCGATATGCAGGACAAAATTTTTAATGTTCTTGTTCCCAAAGAAAAGAAAATTAAAATCAAAAATGGCAAACGTACTTCCGTGGAAGAAAAAATCTTCCCCGGATATATCTTGGTAGAAATGGTTGTAACGGATGATTCCTGGTATGTTGTGCGCAACACCCCAAACGTCACTGGTTTCATTGGCTCCGGCACCACCCCAACCCCGATTGATCAGAAAGAAGTTGATTCGCTCTTGAAGCGCATCAATGGCAGCGAACCGGAACAGAAGGTAGATATGGAAGTGAACGAAATGGTACGTATCGTGGATGGTCCTTTCAAAAACTTTGAAGGTAAGGTCAGTCACGTTGACCACGAGCGCGGACGCATTAAAGTTATGGTTAACATGTTTGGTCGCGAAACGCCGGTTGAACTGGATGCGCTGCAAGCGAAAAAAGTATAAGTATAAACTAGGCTGCTCCGTGCAAACGGGGGCTTCTCAGACTAGCTACTAATTTAAAAAATTAATTTCCGTTATGGCAAAAAAAGTCCTTACGCAAATCAAACTCCAAATTGTTGGCGGCGCTGCAAACCCAGCTCCACCAGTCGGTCCGGCTCTCGGTCAGCACGGTCTTAACATCGCCGGTTTCTGTAAAGAATTCAACGACAAGACCCAAGACAAAAAAGGTGAAGTCGTACCGGTTATCATCTCGGTCTACGCTGATCGCACCTACAGCTTCATCATGAAGACTGCCCCAGTTGCTGAAATGATCAAAAAAGCCGCTGGTATCAAAAAAGGTTCCGGCAAACCACTCCAAGAAAAAGTCGGCAAGATCACTCGCGCTCAGGTTCGCGAAATTGCTGAAAAGAAAATGCCCGACCTCAATGCCCACACTGTCGAAGCAGCCATGAGCATGGTTGAAGGAACAGCTAAGCAGATGGGTGTGAAAGTTGAAGGTTAAAAAATAAATAAAAAATCCGAGGTATAGACCTCGGATTTTTTATTTTTCTTACGAGATAAACATCGCATCTCCAAAACTATAAAATCGATACTTTGCTTCAACTGCTTTTTTATAGCACTCAAGTGTAAATTCCCTATCCCCTACAAAAGCACTTACCAACATGAGAAGTGTCGACTTGGGAAGATGAAAATTGGTAATCATAGCGTCCACTACTTTGAATGTGAAACCGGGACTGATAAAAATGTTAATGTCCCCGCAAAATGCTTTGAGTTCACCACATGTTTGCGCAACACCTTCAAGTGTGCGGACTGTGGTGGTGCCAACTGCAACCACTCGCCTGCCCTCGGCCTTAGCCGCGTTAATTAGATCAGCGTTTTTACTTGTTACCTCTACCCATTCACTGTGCATCTGGTGTTCTTCGATACTATCTGTTTTCACCGGAAGAAATGTACCCAGTCCAACGTGGAGTGTCACTTCGGCGAAGTGTACGCCTTTTGCTTTTAACTTTTCAATAAGTTCAGGAGTAAAATGAAAACCGGCCGTCGGCGCGGCAACTGACCCTTCTTCTTTGGCATACACTGTTTGATACCGAGCGTCGATCGAGGCGGTCGCACTCTGGGCTTTTTCATTAGAAATATACGGTGGCAGCGGGACTTCACCATATTTATTCGCTTTAGCACGCACGCTCAAGTCATCCTCATTAAATTGAACCAAAATAGTGCCGTCTTTTTCTTTACACATAATTTCGGCCACAAAGTCTTCGGCAAATACAACTTTCATACCCAGACGCAATTTTTTGCCTGGTTTTGCGAGCACCTTCCAAACACCTGGATTCTCCATAGGTCGCACCAAAAAGACTTCAACTTCCGGAACATTTAAAATAACATCTGAATACGGAGAATTGTCGTTGCCGGTTGTTTTTTTGAGACCATCCGTCAGTTCGTCAAGCATAATCCGCCCGCGTAGTCGCGCTTTAAAAACTTTGGAATTATTCCAAACTAAAAGATCACCCGCTTTGAGATCGTCAAGAATATCATAAAAATGTTTATGGTGAACTTCGCGCGATTTTTTGTCGATCACCATCAAACGGGAATGATCGCGTGGTTCAATTGGCGTTTGAGCAATCCGTTCCTCAGGCAATTCAAAATCAAAGTCTGTCGTTAACATAGATTAATTAAGGATAGTAAGAATCTGAAGACTTTCTCGGAATACGCAGACTATAATCAATATTGAAATTTTCTTTCGAGTCTGTAATAGCGTAGTAGATAGAAATACTAAATTCTTTTTCATTCTGAGAAGAGTATACTTCTAATTTAGTTACCGGAACTTTTTGTTGATTTAAGATTCTCTCAATTGTTTCAAGCAATTGATTGCTCGACTGTGCACGCATGCGATGGTCTTCGAAGATTTTGATGAGTTCATCCCCCGTAAACTTGGCAAAAGCAGCGGCGAGCGCGTCTGCCCCACGTCTGACTTGAAGGATAGGCTGTTTTTGTGATTCTAAAACACCAGACGAGGACACCTTTTGAGAGTTTACCACAACAAATGGAACACCGACTTCATCATGAAAAAGAGCTTCGTAAGCAGCTTTATAGCGCTCCGCTAACGGATCAAGCTTTTTTAAAAGCACTTCGAGCGGTTTTGGATCAAAAAAATGTTCACTAATCACTTTGTTTTTTGCGTTACACCACTGATCATAACTTGCTTCATATTCTCTAACCACTTTCTCACTCGCCGCAGGGAGCCTAATATTTTGCACCATATACAGCACTAGTACAGGCGGCACATCAAGAAAATCGATATAATTGTGAATATCTCGATTACGCTTCTTATAAAAATCGGCTACTTGCCGAAGTTTTTCCGGGATCTTTTCTAAAGGAAAATCAGCTACTTGCCCAACAAGTACTGCTCGAACTTGTGATTTAACAGAAGGGGGAACATAGTCCTCAAGCGCCCAACTCACTTCTCGATCTATTGCGTCCAGAGCTGCTGCGCAGGCATCGATAGCTTGATCTTTTTTTTGCGCTTCCTCTTCGGTAAAATCAGAAAAAAGATAATCATAGAGAGGGCTACTAAGCGACTCGAGCAGCTCATCACTCGAGCTAGCATCACGTATATACGCCAGAATTTCGTCCTTAATACCATTTTCGCATTGCAAAATTGTATTAATGAAATGCTGCCGCTCATGGGTAACTATTCTTTCAGCGGGAGCAACGGAGTCTTGAGCACCATTAACCAGTAAAACAGTGGGTTGAAAATCAGGTTCAAGAAGTAAATGAAAAGACCGATGAAAAGATCCGTCACTGCTCGTTTCGTCAACGGCGGGCGCGATCGCGTTATAATCTTCGGCAGCAAAACAGGTTACAACGCAGTAAGCTTCGCTGTGTACCACCTCAATTTTCCCAACCGGAAAGCGGTTGAACCGCTTAAAAAAGAGCGTCCGTCCTTGGGAAGTCGGCGATGCATCACCGCAAACAGCCATACTCAATTCATTCAACCGCTCTTCATCAACAACTGATTTTTGTTTTTCTGCAGTATACTCAAAAATAATTTGGCGGTACCAGTTGAGCACGCTTGGATCAAGCGCTTTTTTCCCTACAACACTCAAGACTACATTCTCGAATTGTTTTTGCAATTTTTCAACCACGCGCTCAAACTCCTCCTTTGCGACCGCAGCACCCAGTGGTATCTCCTTAAGGGAACTTACTAAAAACCGCTCTAAGTACAAATACACTATTCCTTCTCGATTGCTTTGTTCGGCCGACTCATAAGCTTTTCGCTCTTTTAAAGCAGTTTCTTTTTCACGAATTACTTCTTGAGTTAACTCCGGAGTCGCAGCTCTTGGCTTAAAACGTTCCATATGAAATCACTAATGATTTAGAGATACCGAGCGCGATTCTGATTATGTTCTTCTAATGTTTTAGCATAGTGCATCGTGCCATCCGTTCCACTTAAAAAATACCAATACTCGTTCGGTGTAGGGTCAAGCGCCGCCTTAATAGACACTACACTCGGGTTAGAAATCGGACCTGGTGGAAGCCCGGGGTATTTATAGGTATTCCAGAGTGAATCGACATCACGTTCTTTGTCGGTAGTAAAAACATCACCGAAACGATCAACCACATAATGAACGCTCGAATCAATTTGGAGCGCTGCTCCAGCAGCGGCGCGGCGCCACATAATATCCGCGACTAATTTTTTATCTTCTGGGGTACGTGCCTCACGTTCTAAGATGCTCGCCATAGTCACAACGTCATGAACTGTCAGATCTGGTATTCCTTTTTTACCACCAAAAACATGCTGGTTAATATCGAGTTCTGAAATTTTAAGATCAACAAGCTCCTGCTCTCGTTGATCCATCAATTTAATAACAATGCTTTCGAGGCTTGCATCTTTAAAGACCCGATAGGTTTCAGGCGCAAGATATCCTTCATACGAAATAGTACCGGGTTTACGACTGAGTTCAGCAAGCGCCGGTACCAGGTTCGGCGGCGGGCCAGCACGAAGCGAACGAATAACTGCTGGTTCACCGACCAAAGCATACAAATCTTCGGTGGAACTAGCGAGTTGCATTTGCACTAAATAATCACCAATCTGACGCAAATTCCAACCCGGCAATAGTGTGATCGTAACTTCGGGGCGTGGTGGAATTGGCTGAGGCATGTACGCAGGATGCAATTTGCGATAGTAGTGCCAACCTACGAGAGGGACAGCAACGAAAACGACTAAAGAAAAAATGATCGCTTTAGTATTAAAAGACATAGTTTATAAATATTTCTTTAAACCTCGCTTTTCAATTTCTGGTAATAATTTTTTTACATCTTGAGCACGATTTTTGGGACAGACGAGTAATGCATCAGGCGTATCAACAATGATAATATTATCAAGACCAACAGCCGCTACAATATGTTTTTCTTCCCCATAAATCAAACAATTGGTTGTATCAATATGAACCACGTTACCTTTGACGACATTGCCCTTTGCGTCCCCTTCTGGTTCACGAAGCTGTTCGTGAAGAACATCCCAGGCGCCAATATCACTCCAACCAAATTCACCTTTAACGATCAACACATCTTTTTTAGCAATTTTTTCCGTTACCGCATAATCGAAAGCAATTTTATCAAGCTGATCGTAGAGCATTGGAATATTTTTGAGCTGTTTATTTGCGAGTGCCGAAACAATACTTTCAAGGACAAGTGACATCTTCGGCTGATACCGTTCAAAAGCAGCTAGGAAGGAACGCGGTGTCCACATGTAATAGTTACCATGCCACAAGTATTGACCACTGGTTACGTATTTTGTGGCTCGTTTTAAATCAGGCTTTTCTGTATGCCCTTCAAAACGAAAAATTTCTATACCACCTTGTTTTTCAAGAAGTTTTCCAATTTTAGTATACCCAAGCACGGTACTCGGAAACGTGGCAGTAATTCCAATATCTAATAGCTTACCCGTTTTTTTCACCAAGTTTTCAGCTGCTTCTAAACAATCTAAAAATTTCTGCTGATCGGCAATAAAATGATCAGCTGGCACAAAAACCATCGGCTCATCAGGATGCGATAAGAAAAGATTTGCCGCCACATACCCCATTGCCGGACCAGTATCACGACGGCTTGGCTCGGTAATAAATTGACTTGTAGGAACGCCCGGGAAAAGTTTTTTTAAATAAGGTAATAATTCTTGAGTAACTGAAAAAAAGATTTTCTTTTTACCGAAGCGCTTCAGAAATCGATCATACGTTTCTTTGACCAACGGTTTTTTACTGATCATCGGAAAAAATTGTTTCGGATTATTTTTACGCCCAAGCGGCCATAACCTTGTTCCTTGTCCTCCAGCCAAAATAACAATATTCATACAGATAAACAGTAAATAACAAATCTTATACCTGGGGATGGTCCAAAAATTCAAGCGCCTTGTACCCCGCAAGTTGAACCCAACCTTCCACAAGCTCATTGCTTCGAAGCATGTCTTCAAAGACAACGCGCGAGACGAGCTCGACCGTGATATCTTCAGCATCTTCAAGCGCCTGCTCTCCAGGCAGCGTTATATCAAGCGCCAAAAAATAATGAACGGTGCCTGTAGCATACTTACCCTTGGCAACACCGCCGAGATGAACAAACTTAGCTGCGCTGCACCCGGCTTCTTCTTCAAGCTCTTTGGCAGCTGCTTCTTCCGGTTTATAACCTTCATCAACTATACCAGCAACAAATGAAGCAACTGTTTTTTGAAGATTCACGTAATACTGACGAATAATTAAAAACTTTTCATCAGACGTTACGCCGACAACAACCACAACATCATTTTCAACCTGAATAACAAAATCCAATTCTTTAGAATGATGATTGAGCATCTTCCAGTTTTCTATTTTCTTCCGCGGGTGATCAAAAATAACTTTTTTTTCAAGCATCTTCCAGGATTCAGACATATGCAGATTAATTACGCTAAAATATAAAAAAGAGTCGACACCACTCCCGCTACCGTTGCCCCGCCGATAATATCTAAAGGATAGTGGACACCGACAAATACCCGGCCCCACGAAACCCATAACGCCCCAACGACAAGCAGCCAAATAAAGGGCAGCTGAAATGAAATCGCACTAAAAACAAGTAGCCACGCAGACATACTGTGGTCAGAGGGAAACGATTTCCAACTCATGAGCGGGGAAAATAAAAGTTTGCTCTCTGGGTGGGTAATATGCGGTCTCGGCTCACGAACAATTTTTCCGATCAGTACATTAATGAGCCAACCAAGCGACCAGGCACACCCTACAAAGAGTAATTTTCCCCCTGAGGTCATAAAATCAGGCCAATCGTAGATGAAAAGAGAAGCTGCAAAATAACCACCCATAGCTATAATCATATATTCAGCGCCAACTTTACCAAAAAAATCGAGCACCTTGCTACGGCCCAGTAATGAGTTAATCTTGAAAAAAAGACGAGTATTAAGGCTCATATATACCCCATATAGTATCAATTTTGGCTCAGCCTGGCAACCTACTCCGCCGCTTGAAAAAGATTAAGTACCTGGTATACTAACCCCACTTTTGCGCCCATAGCTCAGCGGTTAGAGCGCCACCCTTATAAGGTGGATGTCGATGGTTCAATTCCATCTGGGCGCACATTTTATCCATAATCTAGCGTATATGGCAATCTCTCCCCCACCAATTCGTCCAAGCGGCACCGTAGGCATTGGCGGCAGCCTCGGCAGGCCGAGCACACCCGCTGCACCCAAGGGCCTCACGAGCATCAGTCAGATGCATGAATCGTCACACATTTACCAGGTTGGTGACTCAACCAGCATGCACGGCGCCAGCGATAGCGCAGGTAGTCATGCCATTGGCAGCATTGCTCAAACACTCAAAAAAGGCGGACTCGGTGGGGCGGTCAAACCATCCGGCGGCACCAGGCCAATTATGCCGCTGCTCAAATAATCATCTAATAAAAAATCCGCCACTATGGCGGATTTTTATTTTTGTAAAATTACAAACTACATTGGTGATTTCATTCCCATACTACTGCTACACATTTTGCAATCGCCTTTATGTGTTGCTAAAACGTAAATGGCGGACAAACCAACTAAGACGTAAATAATGCGTGAAATTGTTGCGCCCATGCCACCAAAGAGCATGCCGACGTCCCAACTAAATAAACCTACTAATAACCAGTTTAAACCACCGATCACAAGTAAAAGAAACGTGATCATATGAAGTGCTTTTTTGCTACCCACAGAAATCACCCCCTTTCTTGTGCTGCCTGGAATCACAGCGAAATGAATTCAGACAAAAAATCGTATAAACTTGGCTTTAGTATAGCATTTTTTAAGACGCTTAACGAGTCTTTACACTACGGTGTCAAGAGACACTAAAACTTGTAATTTTGGCTGCAATAAGCTATACTTTACCGAACAAACCTGTATGGTCAAAAAAACTCCTGAGACAATTATCATCACCCCTGAAACAGCCGCTCGTCGGCTGGATGTTTTTTTGGCCGAAAAGCTTAGTATTAGCCGCTCACAAGCGCAAAAAATGATTGATGAAGAATGTGTTCAGGTAAATGGCAAACTCCCCCGCAAGGCTGGCGATTCACTATCGGCCGGAGCCAAAATTACCTTCAGTACCCCCGTTATAACACCAACAACTACCACACCGGCTGAAAAGAAAGCGGCTTCAAAAGCTGAACCTACATTAGAAATAATCGCTGAAACGCCAGACTATATTGTTATCAATAAACCAACCGGACTTCTCACGCACGTTACACTTGCCAAAGAAAAAAATTCAGTTGCTTCAATTTTAAGTAAAAAATATCCGGAAATTAAAAAAGTGGGCGATGACCCCAAACGCCCCGGTATTGTTCACCGTCTTGATAAGGATGCCTCAGGACTTCTCGTTGTCGCTCGTACTCAGGAAATGTTTGAGCACCTCAAAAATCAATTTAAAAAACGCACTATTGAAAAAGAATATTCAGTATTGGTTCATGGCAAAGTAGCCAAGGATTGGGATGAAATTAATTTTCCACTTTCTCGCTCACAAAATAATGATCGCATGGCAGCACATCCAGAAATTATGCGCGGCAAGGTTAACGCTGTCGGCAAAGAAGCAAAAACCGAATTCCTTCTTGAAAAACGTTTTGTTAACTTTGGTCTTTTGAAGGTCAAAATTCATACCGGTCGCATGCACCAGATTCGCGCGCACATGCTGGCCTATAATCACCCTGTCGTTGGCGACCCACTCTATTTCCAAAAGAAACGCAAGCGCCGCTGGGACGACGAACTCGGACGATTATTTTTGCACGCCACGAAACTAGGGTTTGCTGATCTTAGCGGAGAACAAAAAACCTTTGAATGCCCGCTTCCTAAAAAACTTACTGATTTTCTAAACACCTTGGCCTAACTCTATGAGTCAGTTCGGTTTACTTTTTATAATTTCGTCACCATCGGGCGGTGGCAAGGACTCAATTATCAATGCCCTGATCAAAATTTTCCCTGGCTCAACTCGTGTTATTACCACTACTACCCGCGCACCTCGTCCAGGCAATGTTAACGGAGTAGATTATCATTTTATTACTTCCGAGGATTTCAAACAAAAGCTCGCTGACGGGGAGTTTGTGGAGCATAATATCTATGGCGGAAATTATTACGGAATGCAAAAAATGCATTTAACGGAACTGCTTGCGAAGCACCCCATAGTTTTTACGCAAATCGATGTAAACGGTAAACATCAGCTTGACCATACCGATCTCAAATATGTTTCTATCTTTCTGGTGCCCGACAGTCTCGACACACTGCGCCAACGAATTATTACCCGTGGCGGTTTAACACCTGAGGCAGTTGAGGAACGTATGAAAATAGCTGCAGCAGAGATTGCCGAATCCACCGATTATGAGTATAAAATCATTAATGAAAACGGCAAAATGGCTAAAACTGTCGCTACCATAGCCAAAATTATCGAGGAAAAGACCGGCCAACACCCAGCTATTGACAAAAAAGCAGAAAATGGCTAAAATAGGCCTACCTTATTTACTTCAGAGCTGGCACCGGCCCTTTCGCTGGACACTCGAAATCACATTTTAACCCAAGATTTGTATGGCCGAAGAAATGCAAGCAAACGCTCCTGTCCAGTATAAACCGGGCATGGTCGTGAAAGTTCACCAAAAAATTAAAGAAACTAACACCAAAGGTGAAGAAAAAGAACGTATCCAGATCTACGAAGGCACAATCATTTCCGTAAAGCACGGCAATGAAGCTGGCGCCACGATCACCGTACGCAAAGTTTCTGAAGGCATTGGCGTAGAAAAGATCTACCCTATCCTCTCTCCTGTAATCGCCAAGATCGAAGTTGTTCGCCAGTTCGAAGTCCGCCGCGCTAAACTTAACTTCATGCGCGACAAAGACTTCAAACGTAAGATGGTTGAAAAGAAAGCTCCGGTTGCCGCAAAATAAACAATAAAAAAATCTCCCGCTCGATACGGGAGATTTTTTTATACCTTACAAAAGATACTTTCCGGTCCAGCTGCGCTTGCATTTACGAATATCTTCCGGTGTACCGACACAAACCACTTCCCCACCCCCGTCCCCACCTTCGGGGCCCATATCAATCACCCAGTCGGCAGAACGAATAAGTTCGACATTGTGTTCAATAATAAGCACACTATTACCTTTTTCAACCAAACGATCCAAGACCTGCAAAAGGCGTTTAATATCTTCAAAATGTAAACCGGTTGTCGGTTCGTCAAGAATATATAATGTCTTACCCGTAGAATGACGAGAGAGTTCCAGCGACAATTTGATACGCTGTGCTTCACCACCTGAAAGGGTTGTGGCGGACTGACCAAGCTGCACATAACCAAGACCAACCTCGCGAAGTACATTTAATTTCTCAGCGATCGGCTGCACATCTGCAAAAAATTGATACGCTTCTTCCACGGTCATGCGAAGCACATCAGCGATATGTTTATTGTGATAATGCACTTCCAGAGCTTCGCGGTTATACCTCCAGCCATTACATTCGTTACATTCTACGAATACGTCAGCCAAAAATTGCATCGGAATGCGAATGGAACCGTCACCGGAACAAGCTTCACAGCGCCCACCACCTTTAACATTAAAACTGAATTTACCGGCATCGTACCCGCGCATGCGAGCTTCAGGTAGCGCAGCAAACAAATCACGGATCAGGTTGAAAACGCCAGTATACGTCGCCGGATTGGAACGCGGAGTACGTCCAATTGGTGACTGGTCAATAGCGATAACTTTATCAATATTTGATAATCCCTTAATTGATTTATGTACGCCCGGCTCCTCTTTGGCGCGATAAAAATGTTTGGATAAAGCTTTGCTAAGAATATCGATAATCAACGTTGATTTGCCACTCCCCGAAACACCAGTCACACAAACCAATTGACCGAGCGGAATTTCAACATCAACATTTTTGAGATTATGTGCTTGAGCGCCAGTAATTACAATGGATTTGGTGCCCGCAGCTCCTTTTTTAGGTAATTTTTTGCGGCGCGCAATCGTGGTGCGTCCAAACAAATAATCGGCGGTGAGTGATTGCTTGGCTTTTTTAAGGTCTGGGAGGGTACCGGCAGCCATGAGTTCGCCGCCATACACACCAGCCCCAGGGCCAATATCAATCAGATAGTCGGCAGCATGCATCATAGTTGCATCGTGCTCAACTACCAAAATAGAGTTGCCAAGATCGCGCAAATATTTGAGTGTTTCAATAAGCTTTTTGGTGTCTCTAGGATGGAGACCTACCGAAGGTTCATCAAGAATATAAATGATACCAGAGAGCCCACTCGACAGCTGGGTCGCAAGACGGACACGAGTGACTTCACCGCCCGAAAGCGTATTCATGGCGCGATCCATATTGAGGTAACTCAGACCCACACGCTCCAGATTGGTAAGGCGAGGAATAATTTCTTTGGTTACTAATTGCATGATCTTCGATTTCGAAGTCTTAACCTTGGCCTGCAGAATCTCTTTCATTTCTTCAATACTCATCGCTGCCAGTTCTGAAATAGTGTATTCGCCGATTTTTACCGACAATGATTCCGGGCGCAAACGCTTGCCCTGACACACGCTACAAATTTTTTCACGCATGTACTGTTCGATTTCTTTACGAACATATTCAGACGTTGTTTCCAAATGTTTTGCCATGAGGTCCGGAATTACTCCTGGGAACGTCATTTTTTTACCTTCCGACAGAAATGTTTCGCTACCCGTGCCGTACAAAATTATATTAAGCATTTTTGCTGGCAGATCAACAACCGGAGTATTTAGGGAAAAACCATATTTTTCCGCTACTGATGTGAGTAATTTTTGGTAGGCGTTATGGCTTCCGGTAATACGTGTCCAAGGCTGAATCGCCCCTTCAGCCAAGGTAAGACGCATATTTGGGATCACAAGGCCGGCATCAACCTCCATAGTAATTCCAAGACCAGTACAGCGCTGACATGCACCATACGGACTATTGAAGCTAAAGCTGCGCATATCAAGAACGGGCATGGTTCGTCCGCAGTTGGAACACAGACCAATAGTTGAAAATACTTGCGTTTTTCCATCGATCACCACATTAACTAAACCATCACTCAGGTCGAGCGCTACTTCCACTGGCTTGGTTGGATCTTGCTTTTTGATATCGGTAATTTTGCCGATCAGTAAATCAACATTATAATTAGTATTGCCATCAAAATCAAAATCAGGCAGCTCATTAATTTTTACTTCTTCACCATCGATTCGAAGCCATTCGTAACCAGTTTTTTCAACCTGTTCGAGCAGGGCCTTGTGATCTACGTGGCCCTTGCGAATTAACGGGGCATACACTAAAACTGGTGATTTCTTACGGGCCAAATCACGAACGGCTTCAACCACCTCACCACCGGTATGTGTCTCTACTAAAATATGACAATCTGGGCAGTACTGCTCACCTGCGCGCGCAAACAAAAGACGCAAATAATCATAAATTTCCGTTACCGTACCCACGGTTGAGCGTGGATTTTGGGTAAAAATTTTCTGATCAATCGCGATCGTCGGCGATAAACCATCGATCGAATCGACATCTGGCTTATCGCGGGTTTCCATAAACTGACGAGCATAACTCGACAAACTTTCAGCGTATCGGCGTTGTCCTTCGGCATACACCGTATCAAACGCCAGACTTGATTTTCCACTACCTGATAGACCCGTCACAACGACGAGTTTATTTTTAGGAATTTCAATCGTGAGGTTTTTTAGATTGTGAACGCGCGCTCCTTTAATAACAATATTTTCAGACATATAGGTTACTATAGTGAAATACCAAATTTATCAAAATATGTTTTTTCTGCAGCATCGGTGCTTACTCCAAACAAATTAGAAATATCTTTTATCTTAGCCGCTTCAATATCAAGCGTTACTTTCTTCTTAAGCTGTTCTGCAGTGAAGAAATAACTTACCGGAATCTGCTCCCAACGTTTACGAAAAAAGAAACTATCGCCCAAATCTTCGCCGTTAGTTCCAATAAAATGCCGCTGATCAGAAGAATTATAACTTTGATTCATACCAAACGAGAGCACAAAACCCTTAAGGTCTCCTCCAGCGCTTGCGCACTTTTGAGTAGCTTCATCAATTTTCTGAGGATCAATAGACAGGGCAATATTTTGTTTCTTGTCATTAGCAAACGAACTCGGCGCTGCGTCAAAAGACTGAATAACTGAGTTAGTTATATTAAAATCAAAATCGGTAGTTGCCGGACAAAGCGCATACAAATCAAGCACTTTGTTAACCGGCGGGTCATTCCATTCGCGCGTCGCCCAATCAGGGAACAAATCTTTTACTAATGAATTATGGGTAATATTAATAAACATAGTACCTTCATGACAACCGTACTTTTGAGTAGCGCCATCATAGATACAAAACGCACTTTTACCGTTCGATGCCGGGCAGTAATCGCCAAAGCACGTCTTATCACCACCACCTTCGACAAAAAAGCGGTGGCCACAATAAAACTTTTCAAGGTTAGCAGTGCTCGTATCTTTGAGCGACATGTCGTAGACAGTCTTGTCGTTTGGCTTAATGACTGACGCTTGGTCTTTAAAATCAGTAGCGTATGAAAACTTAGTGCTAATCGGTAATTGTGCACAAAACGCCGGCACATACGTTTGGGGCTTGATCATCCAGACACTCGGCAAACGAAAACTAACTAACGTAGGATTAAGCGTGTTTAAAATAAAATAGGACAAATAGACAATTAAAAGGCCGATAACCGCCCCCACAATATGAGACTTTGCAGTTGAAATTGTTTCGCTATTTCCGCCTGAAAGCGCCCACTGGAAGCCTGAAACAATGATCATGAGCACGGCAACAACGGCAGCTATACCAATGGCATAGGTATACATTGTCCCCACAAAATCACCCATATGCAGAAATTGCCTACGGCCACCAAATGAGATACTGGTTTCAGTCTGACCTGCCGGCAAACATTTGCCCCAATCCTCGCCCTTACAGTCTCCTTCCGGTGAAATCCAGCCCTCTTCAAGCTCTTTGGGAGACGCTCCCGGATCTAAAACTTTACGCTGATCAATACAATCTGCTTTGTGCCAGCACAAGGAATTTAGTTCTGGAATAGTTGACTCAGTTTGAGCCACGGCAGCTGGCCCAAGGAGCAATGAGCAGACTGTAATAAGAAGATATATTTTTTTAAACATACTATTTTACTGCTGTTTAAGAAACGAATCCCAGACGGTTGCCGGGATGACTCCTTCTACTTTTTCACCATTAATAAAAAAAGTTGGGGTTCCTCGTACACCAAATTTTGCTCCGTCAACATAATCACGATTAACTGCTGTTTGCGCTGCCGAAGAACCGGTTAAACAAGTGGCGAGTGTCGGAACATCTACCTGCGCGGCCGCAGCCATACCGGCTAATTCGTCTCCGCTGAGCGCGGGCGATAATTCTGCCTGATGATCAAAAAAATAATTCAAGACTGGCCAAAAACGACCTTGCTGCTGTGCGCACCATGCAACCTCCGCATAGCGAGATGCCCCAGGGTGTGTTGATTCAACTGGAAAATGGCGCACAATCAGCTTTACCTTATTTCCATATTTTTGTAGCACTTGACGCATGATGGGTGCAGCGGTGTCACAGTTCGGACAACGAAAATCCAAAAACTCTACAATTACAATGGGCGCGCTTGCACTTCCCAGATACGGACTATCTGACCGCTCGAGGTCGGCACGACTCGGGGCAGTGATTGAGCCAAACGCAGAGGTATTGCTAGTTTCTGTCGTAAAGCCAGCGTAGACCTGTCTTTCAAGCAGGGCGCCGCCGCCATTCTTAATTTGCTGCCAATAACTAAAGATAGTTGCTCCAATAAAACCAACAACAATTAAAAATAAAACCAAAAAAATAATGAGTACGATCCCCCACCATCTTCTGTACCAAGCTTTTTTTGGCTGCAGACCTTCCATACCGCACCGCTTTATCCCCCTTCCGGGAGCCTTTGTAGGCGTTTAATTACCCTCAGTATACACTAAAGGAGAGCCTTTTGGCAATACACGAGGGCAGACGCCTCATTTATTGACAATCTTTCGGCCCCATGCTATACTAGGCGCACATTTAACCTGCATTTTAAGCACCAAAGAGTATGAAAAAGGACATTCACCCAGAATATCATATTGACGCGGTTGTTACCTGCGCTTGCGGAAACACCTTTGTTACTGGTAGTACGATGAAAGAAATTCGCGTGGAATTGTGCAGTGCCTGCCACCCTTTCTACACCGGTAAACAGAAATTTGTTGATACGGCTCGCCGTGTTGAGAAATTCCAAGAACGCGCTGAAAAAATCTCGGCTGCTGCTGCGACCCGCAAAGGCAAGAAAGTGAAAAAGGCTGCCACTGCTGCCAAGAAAAAAGCCAAAGCTGAAGCAGAGGCCTCAAGCACCAAGTAGCTTTTATAATTTCCGAAAACAGACTATACTTTCTTTGGTTGGTCTGTTTTTTCTTTAAAAAGACTCATTTCAGGCTTAAACCATATTTTTGATCTTCGTATGCTTTCTAAGTACCAATTATTTCTCGAACATTTTAGAGAACTCGAAGCCAGTCTCCAGGACCCGGCTGTTATTGGTAATACCCAAAAATTAAAGACTATTTCACAGGAATACAGCGACGGCAAAATTGTAGCTGAAAAGATTAAAGAGCTTGAAGCAGTTGAAAAAGGAATTACGGAAACCGACCTCATGGTTAACGCCGAAACTGACAACGAAATGCGTGGACTCGCTGAAATTGAACTCTCTGAACTCCAGACTAAAAAACAAACTTTAGAAAATGAATTGGTGGAATTGACTCGCGTTCGCGACCCGCTTGATAAGAAAAATGTTATTGTCGAAATCAGAGCCGGCGTCGGCGGCGACGAATCAGCACTATTTGCCGCTGAGTTGTGCCGCATGTATCAACGCTACGCAGAAAATCAAGGCTGGAAAACAACTTTACTTGATAGCAATAAAATTGGTATTGGTGGTTACAAAGAAGTTATTTTCTCGGTAAGCGGCCACAATGTCTATGCCGATCTTAAATACGAAATGGGTGTGCACCGTGTTCAGCGCGTACCCGATACCGAAAAATCCGGACGTATTCACACCTCTACGGTGACCGTAGCAGTATTGCCTGAAATCGAAGAAACCGAAATGAAAATCGAAGCAAAGGATTTGCGTATCGACACCTTTTGTTCGGGCGGTGCTGGGGGACAGAGCGTGAACACGACCTACTCAGCTGTTCGCATTGTCCACATTCCGACCGGCACCATGGTGCAGTGTCAGGACGAACGCTCCCAAACAGCTAACCGAGAAAAAGCCATGGCTGTGCTACGCTCCCGCCTGTTTGAGCTCGAACGAGAGAAAAAAGAAGCCGAACTTTCCGAAAAACGCCGCAGTCAAATTGGGACGGGTGACCGCAGTGAAAAAATCCGTACGTACAACTTCCCTCAGGACCGCATCAGCGACCACCGTATTCATCAAAACTGGAATAATATTAATACCATCCTTGAAGGTCATTTAGACCCCATTATTGCTGCCGTTAAAGAGGCAGATCAAGCTCTTGATGAATAATATGGCTAGTATTAAAGCGCTCGAAAAAAAATACTATGCGCTTCTGCCTTATCCTGCTTTTGAGGCGCTCCTCGGGCTAGCTATTAAGAAATCCAGAGAATATATTTTTGCCCACCCGGAGTATTGTTTGTCACTTACCGAAACACTCCGGTTTTTTTATTTCCGAACTAAATATAACCATGGTTACTCTATTGCCACGCTGCGAGGAACTAAAGAATTTTTTGGCTTAGATTTCTTGGTTACTAAAAACACACTTGTTCCTCGCCCCGATACTGAAATTTTGGTTGAAGCAGTGATTGAAAAAATTAAAAAAACATCAAAAAATATTTTACTTATTGATGTAGGTACAGGCACGGGCTGTATCCCGATCAGCATTCTTAAAAAATTTCCTGACGAAAAAATAAAAACTATTGCCACTGACATCTCATTAGGATCCCTCAAAGTAGCGAAGAAGAATGCTGAATTTCATAATGCTGTTATACATTTTTTACATGGGAATCTTTTAGCCCCTCTTTTCGGAATACACGGAAATCAAATCACTGATGGCGTGATTATGATTACGGCGAATCTCCCCTATCTTACCGCTGCTCAATTTAGAGCCGAAACGAGTATCCAACGCGAACCGTATCATGCGCTGGTAGCTGAAGAACATGGTTTGGCCCTCTACCGCGAACTGCTTGAACAACTTACTGAGCAATTTTTACCGCAGCATGCAAACGAAGTATGTTTGTATTTTGAAATTGACCCAAGCCAAACCAACTCGATACTGGTACTCATAAAAAAATACTTGCCCACGGCAAGTACTCAGGTTCATAAAGATTTATCCGGGCACGAGCGCCTGATCGCAATTAACCTTCCGACTCGATCGTAAGTCCGATTTCTGCTGGAACAATTTGCACCCATGTTTTGCCAGGCATCAAAATAATTTCATTACCCACTGAATCATACCACCGTGTTCGATCGGTAAGACCATTTTTCTTCCACGTACCCTTGAGTAAATTTCCACCCGTTAATATCGTGGCGTCTCCTGAACCCACAGTTTGAATTTCACGCCGTCCTTCATTATCAATCGTAGCCACGCTCATGCTCGCGAATACTACGGAGTCCGCAACAATCGGCACACCTTCCTCGGTACTATACGGCTTCGTATTTAAAAGGCGAACATACCAGCCAGTAGACGAAGTAAACTGCCAAGAAACAATATAGTTACTTGCATACTTTACCGTAACACTGGCGTGCGCACCAGGTGTACTCGTAACCGCACTTTCGTTAGCAAATTTCCAGCCCTGCCAGGGCAACGCGGTACGCGTAGCACCATATTTTGCTACCATCTTTTGCCAGTTATCGCTATTTGAATAGAGGTTGTGCGGAGCAAAACGACTGTTGTCACGCCAATAATAAGGGCCACGATAAAATTCATTCGCATCGAACAGATTTCGTGTTTGGATAAGCTGGAGTGCTTCCGGCGAACCACCGGAATGCAAATACATTGCGTCACCATATTCTTGAAGCCAATCCAAAAAATATGGCCGAGCGCTTCTAACCGGACCAATTTTTAGGACCGTTGTGCTGGCTGAAAAAATTCCAAAAAATCTCGTGATCCCACCCTCGACTGGTGCTTCATAAACAATGTCTGCCTTGTCGAGCCCGGACTGCGGCCGCGCATCAACATGATTATCGAACATCACCCCCACGACCTGCGGATACTCGTCAGTGGCACTCGCAACCGGAAGCCCGGTTAGCGCACTGTGCCAGGGTGAAATTGCTGGTGGAGGTACTGTATCTATTTCTGGCGGTATATTTCCTTGATACCAAAAATACCCTGCGATTACGGCAGCAACGACAAGAATAGCGGCTACAACCGCATACACATATTTAGATTGCTGACCAAGTGAAGTAATCATACACAGGAGTATACCATACTGGCCGAACAAAAAAATAGAGCGCTGATAGCGCTCTATTTTTGGAAGTATGTTATTTCTTTTCTGGAGCAGCTTTCTTGTCGTCGGCGGCTGTTGCAGCGCCTTCAGCACCTTCTTCATCTTCTTTCTTCTTCTTAGCAGACTCGATCTTACTAAGATCAACTGCACTCGTTCCAGCTTCTTCCATTTTCTTAACTTCATCTTCAGTAATGGCTGGAGTCGCTTTAACAACCAAATCGTTTTCACTTGGAGAAGTAATCTGAAGCCCTTCCGGAAGTTTAATATCTTTAATCTTGATAGCATCATCAAAAGAATTGAGGCCTGCTAAATCAATTTCCAGTGTTGATACCAAATCTTTTGGCAAACAACGAACTTCAACGGTGTTAACGTTGGTAACAACGGTACCACCCTGAGCTTTAACAACTGGCGCTTCACCAACGAACTTAAGTTCAACGGTAGCCGTCATTGGTTTGGTCATATCAATACGACGCAAATCAACGTGGATCACGCGATCTTTAACGGGGTCGAGCTGAACGTCCTGAACAAGTGCTTTACCAGCATCCTTGCCATCAACTGTTAAGTCAATAAGACTCGCTTCACCAGCGGATTTATATAATTTTACAAAGCTTGGGAAATCAACTGCAAGCGACTGAGGATCCGCGCCAGCACCGTAGAGTACTGCTGGAATTTGGCCCTGTTCACGCGTTGTATCTCCTCGCGTTGTTCTTGTAACAGCGGAGAGTGAATATGTCATACTATAGTACCACTTAGGATTAATGAGTTAAACATTCCTGTATTTTGGATTAACTGAAAACCGGCAATCGCTTCATTCATCGTAATAGGCTGTACGGTCGAGAGCCTTTCAGCATCTTTGAGACTGAGGTCTGTGACCATACCAACCGAACTAAAACCTTGACCAAGCACCAAAATCATTGCCACAAAATAGCTTTGACACTTCGTACAGGTTAAATGCACCAAACTGGCCGCTTCGTTTTTTCCAAACAAAGTTGCCTGCTCGGGCGTATAGCTATTCGAGCAAATCGGGCATTTATTGATGAATTTTAATGCCTCGCGCCAGGAGTCTGTGGGTGTCGGCTGTTTCTGCATAAGGCAGTAATATACTAGTAAATTTGACAATAATTGTCAAGACTTTTTCTTGTGTAGAGCCTTTTTTTAAGCATTCTGGGACACAAGGCGCCCTGCTACCTGCTGTAAAAAACCATTCTGCAGCATAGGCATCTTAGCCTGTAAGGCCAGCCGAACCACATCCGATTCTAGGACCGATTCATACTCCAAAACCCAGTCTTTTAGCGAAATAGTGTCGCCCGGTAGGCGCTCATCATAATCAACCAGTTGCCACACTGTTCCCTGCCGCTCACACTTGAATAAACGAATATCTGGCTTAGGAAAACGTATCCGATCTCGCTTAGCTTCAAATTGAGCGAGTCCATCCGTAGCCAAAAGTCCGATCGCTTCTTTGGACTGACTCGCTAAGGTGGCCATTATTAAAATACGCTGTGCTGGTCCATCGTAAGAATCCCACAAAATTTCTCCGTATGAAACCGTAAACAGATCAGGCATGAGTGTAGAAATTAAGCAGTGAGTTCAGCAAAATCCTGCAAAATTTCTTCGATGTGTTTGGCAGGTTTAACGTTTTCGTAGATTTTAAGAATTTTCCCTTCAGGGTCAATCAAAAAGGAATTACGGAAAATACCATCATATTCACGACCGATAAACTTCTTCTTTCCCCACACACCGTAGGCCAGAAGCATATCTTTCGATTCGTCAGACAAGAGCGTAAAGGGCAGCTTATACTTAGCGGCAAATTTTTGATGTTTTTGCGCGCTATCCGCACTCACCCCCAGCACAGTAATACCACGCTCCTTAAAACGACTTACATTATCACGAAAACTACATGCTTCAGTCGTACAGCCTGGGGTATCGTCTTTTGGATAAAAATAGATAAGCACATACTTCCCGTGATAGTCCTTGAGGGCATGCATGACCCCTTCACTATCAGGCAAGGAAAAATCCGGCGCAATGGAGCCAACTGTTAATTTCATACAAAAGTGATTAATTATTGTAGTATAGACTCCTGCGCTCGTTCTGACAACCTTACACGTTACTTTAGCAAATTGCGTGCCCAAAATACTGTTGCAATAGCTGCTGTTTCAGCACGGAGCATGGTAGGCCCAAGACTCACGAGGGTAGCGCCCTGCGCCTTAGCGAGCCCGACTTCTTCTGGGGCAAAGCCTCCTTCAGGGCCAATAAAAAGTGCAATTGGTTTTTTATCGGAAAGAATAACCTCTGCAATCTTTGACCCTTCTTGTTGAAAAAAATAACAACTACTTTCGGCAGTCCCAGCAAACGCCCCCGACAACGACAATGGCTCACCAAGCATCGGAACAATACTTTGTTCCGACTGTTCCACCGCTTCAATAATGATTCTCTCCAAGCGTTCACGATTAAAACCAAGCTTTACAGTTCGCTCAGTTATGAGCGGTACAATTTTTGTAATTCCAAGCTCAACTGCTTTTTGCACCACGAGCTCAAACATATCGCGCTTCAACATTGCCGCGTAGAGTGTTACGGCCGGCGCGAGCGGCAAATCAGCTTCATGCTCCAAGAGCTGCCCTTCCAGAAAATCTTTGCCGAGTTTAGACAATCGAATCAATACTTTATTCCCTGCCCCATCGGCCAGCATAATTTTTTCACCCACGTCTATTTTTAAAACGTCTTTAATGTGATGAATAACTTTTGTATCCGCGACAGCAACTGTTTCTTCAGCCACACTAAAGGGGGTGATAAAATAATGGAGTTTCATAAATTTTATTTAATTTTTCGCTTACTCCTATTAAAAGTTATAGCAAAACGATGCGCCTCATCACGCACCTTTACCAATAAAGTACGATGTTCGTCAACAAAAGCAATAAACGCCGGGGTAAGTGTGCCCAAGATAAAATCATTGCGTTTACGTTCCGGTCCTTTGGCAATACCCACAACTGGAATAGTGATTTGGCGTTCACCCAATACCTGATTCACCTTATTAACTTGCGGCCGCCCGCCATCAATTAGAAATACATCAGGGAAAGGCCATTCGGTATGATTCAGGCGGCGATTAATTACTTCAGCAAGTGAATCAACATCACTTTGGCCTTCGACTGTTTTAATTGTAAATTTACGATACTGACTCGAGACGGGACCACTGTTATCAAACACTACCATACTCCCCACTTTATCTGTCCGGCCCAAATTGGAAATATCATACCCTTCGATACGTAACCGTTTAGCATTCGGATCATTTGATCCTTCATCTGTGTAAAAACTATTATTGAGGAGCGCTACATCATGGATGCGGTAGAGTGATTGCAATTGGTTGCGCAGGCGCGCCGCGGTTTCAAAATTTTGAGCTCGACTCGCCAGCTTCATTTGCTTTTCAAACTCTTTGACAACTTGTTTTTTCTTACCGTCCAAAAATAAACTTAAAGGACGGATAACGAGTTCCTGATACTCTTTGGCTGTGACCGTACCCATACATACCCCCAAACACTGATTGATTTCATAATAAAAACAAGGCCGCCCCACACCGGGCTCACACGTGGAAAAACAAAACAGCTGGCGTAAAAGCTTAAGCGTTGCTTTGGCATTGAGTCCTGGAAACGGACCAAATATTTTGAGATACTTTTTTTTAATCTCAGCTCGGCTCATAGCCTCGAGATCATGCTCGCGCGAGGTCTTGAGCGACGAAAACTCATCTCGAGTTAACACTAAATAATTCCAACTTTTATCATCTTTACCAAGTACATTATATTTAGGATGAAATCGACGAATCGATAAAGCTTCCAAAATAATTGCCTCGAGCACCGAATCAGTCTGTCGGTAATCGATTTTGACAACCTCGTGGATCATTTCTTCAATCGGCCGTGGTGTACGCTTCCCGCGGAAATAACTGCGCACACGACTACGAAGTGACGTGGCTTTACCTACGTACAACAACTCCTTATTTTGACCATAATACAAATAAATCCCTGGCGTGTCGGGGAGCTTACTTGGATCAGCTAGATATTCCTGTAGTGCTAAGGCCATAGAGTAGAGGTAGTATAGCAAAAAACTGGCACTTGAAAAGCAATAAGGTTCCTGGTAGGGTCAAAGCAACTCACGCAGGAGAACACCATGTCCCGAACCATTGATATTGCGACCACTTTGATCAGTCTCCTCATTGGTGGGTGCGGCTTCGCCACCCCTGCTGCGGCACCACCAAGCGATCCGTTCTCGATGTGCGGCGTAAGCGAGGCCTGCCTCGCGATCGAGCTTCGGACACCGAACAGCGCGCCGAACCGCTTCGAACAGTGCGACAGCATGAACGGAACAGCCATCGCCATTGATTGCGACGGTAAGACCATCAAGATGGCCGACCTCAAGCTCGGGGCACCGAAGTGTGTGCTACCGGCGTACTGGACAATTCACGTCCCGCCGCTCGCCTGCCTGCTCACATTCGACATCACCGCCGAAGCGTTCCTGAGCGAGAACAGCCAGTTCGTCACCGGCGTAGAACGTATTGCCGGCATCGGACCAACCCAGCTCGGCGGCCAGGCGCGCACCAAAATCCAGCTGGTTCTTGACGCCAGCGCCAAGTAGCCCCCCGCTACTGTGGAGCGAGAAATATTTTCTCTTCTCGCTCCACCCCCCTCCCTCATACTAAAAATAAAAAAACTCCTGATACCAGGAGTTTTTTATTCTGCTCCTCAATACTTTTTTTAAAAGTACTAAGGAACATCGGTCAGGCGCGAATTGAATCGCAGCCTGACCGGGAAAACACACACTCGAATGCGGGAAGGGGTCGAGTGCTACTTCTTGCGAACTGCTGCGTGGTAGGCGCCGTCGATCTGCACCGTGCAGATGACCTTCACCATCGTTGCACCTGTGTAGTAGGTGCTCCCCACTTCCATCCGCTCCGAAGCCATCATCCCCATCTCCCCCGTGGCGAGCGAGTGAACCTGCTCATTCGCCAGACAGACCAGAAAACCGATCTGGTGCGGACGCGAATCGCTCGCGTCACTTCCATACAGGAGAGCAAGCTTTCCGCCCTCCGGAATATTACGCACCACGACCCATGCCGGCTGCTCAGGGATAAGCCCACTGGCGCTCAGATCGGCGTAGTAATAGTCCTCGATCTCATCGTCGTAAATCGGCACCGGCTCGAACCCCTGTCCGCAGCCGGAGAGGCTGAGGATGGTGGCGAGCACCACGAGGCCGGACGTGAGACGATTGATAACTGCGGACTTCTCCATATGCTGTACTCCTGGAACAGAAACATGCGTATCCGACGCACGGCGGATCAGAGCAAAGGGTTTCTTAGCGGAAAACAAGGCACAGAACGCCTTTTTCACCGCCAAGAAACATGTAGTAAAGAACGTTTTAAATAAAAAAATCCTCTGCGCAGGCAGAAGATGCCACAGCATAGCACATTATATAGGATTTGTCAAGATACCAAAGGCATATTTTGGCTAAAATAAGATAAAAAATACTTGACCTAAACTCTAAAATGATGTATATCTTTTATAAATTAGTACGCTTACAGGAGGCTGCAATGGCACGCCAGCGTCCGGAAAACACGCTACTGCGACAGCTCATTGCCGCAAACTATCGATCCGTTGAACGTTTTAGCCGAGAAAATTGCTGCTCGCCAAATATGGTTCGGGCACTAATCAAACTGCGGCATTCGCCGTACACCTACCGCACTCTTGCTCAAAAAATCGCCGACACCTTTGGCCTGAGCATAACCGATCTCTTTCCGTGCAAGCTCTACGGACCGGCACCGATCGCGCAAGAGCCGCTGCTCAAAACAGTACCACTCACACAAGAGCATTTTTCGATCGAAGACCTGTTGGCAGCCGAGTCAATCACTGCCAGGCTCAAGTATGTTGAAATAAAAAAACTAGTCGAGCGCGTACTCGGAACGCTCACACCTCAGCAGCAAAAAGTTCTTCGCTACCATTACTTTGAAGAACTAACGCCTACTGAAATCGCCCGGCGACTAAAACTCGCACCGCTCTTTACACCCCGCGTTGTTGCCCATTCGCTCGCCGCCTTCAAGCTGCAGCTCGAATATTTTGCACCTTCATACGCGGAGGATTATTAAAAAAGGCTGACGGAGTACAATCCATCAGCCGTCGAGCTTACCAGCCAAAAAATTTGGAACGTGCGCTCGAAACAGTTACTTCAACATTCGTTTCAAATACTCACCCGTAAAGCTACCTTTTTTAATCGATACTTCTTCGGGTGTTCCGGTTGCAATTACCTGACCACCCTTGTCGCCGCCTTCGGGCCCAAGGTCGATAATCCAGTCGGCGCATTTGATAACATCAAGATTGTGCTCAATAACCATCACGGTATTACCCTGTCCGACCAACCGATCGAGCACGCCCACCAGTTTACGAACATCATCGTAATGTAAACCAGTTGTTGGTTCGTCCAGCAGATACAATGTTTTCGTCGTACCGTGCTTCGATAATTCTTTGGAAAGTTTTATACGCTGCGCTTCACCCCCTGAGAGCGTAGTCGCAGACTGACCGAGCGTAAGATAATCCAAACCAACTTCGTTCAGAATTTTTAATTTATCATTGATAAGCGGAATGTCACGGAAAAATTCTTCGGCTTCTTCAACCGTCATCGCCAAGACCTCAGCCACATTTTTATCTTTGTACTGCACTTGCAAAATTTCATTGGTGAACCGTTTACCCTTACACACGTCGCAGACGATTTCAACGCTGGGCAAGAAATGCATTTCAATTTCCAAGGTTCCACGTCCTTCACAATTCTCGCATCGTCCACCAGGCACATTGAAACTAAACCGCCCACTTTTGAAACCGCGGAGCTTGGACTCTGCAGTTGATGCAAATAATTCACGAATCAAATCAAAGGCCTTGGTATAGGTTGCTGGATTCGATCGCGGTGTACGCCCGATTGGGCTTTGATCAATCACGATCATACGGTCGATGTATTCCGTACCCGTAATCTCTTTATGTTTGCCCACCTCTTTATTCATGTGATAAAAACGATTTGCCAGCGTTTTTTCGAGCACATCGTTCATAAGCGTTGATTTGCCCGATCCTGATACACCCGTCAAACACACAAACCGGCGGAGTGGAATCTCAACTGAAATATTTTTGAGATTATGTTCTTCCGCTCCCTTGATTTTAATTTTTGGGGTCGACGCATCCACTTTGCGACGCTTCTCGGGAATTTCAATTTTAAGGTCGCCACGTAAATATTTTCCCGTGATTGATTTTTTAGGATCACCCAAAACCTTGCAGCCCCAGGTTTCATTTTCTTCCACCACGGTTGCAGCCTTGCGTTTGGCAGTTTGACTGATTGCGCCCGTAGCAATTTGTTTTCCTTGCAGCAATTTTCCGAGTGGGCCTGAATACACAACTTCACCCCCGTGCTTACCCGCTGCCGGGCCAATATCCACAATCCAATCACTGACGAGAATTGTATCTTCGTCATGTTCAACAACAATAATGGTGTTACCAATATCACAAAGACTCCGGAGTGTTTTTACTAATTGATCGTTATCTTTTTGATGCAGCCCAATAGTCGGCTCATCGAGCACGTAGAGCGCGCCGACGAGGCGAGTACCTACTTGCGAGGCCAAACGAATACGCTGCGCCTCGCCACCCGACAATGTTCCGGCTTTGCGATTTAAATTAAGATAATACAAACCCACATTAAACATGAATTGCAAACGATTGCTAATTTCTCTGAACACTGCACCAGCAATCTCAACAGTTTTAGCATCGAGCGATAATTCTACTTCCGCAAAAAATTCACGGGCTTCACCAATCGTGAGGCTGGTTACTTCCCAAATATTTTTTTCAGCTACGCGCACACTGAGCGCTGTTTTATTAAGGCGCTTCCCTTCACACACATCGCAAATTTCGGTGCTGAATAATTCTTTAGTACCAAGTCCGGTGCAGGCTTCGCAGTAGCCATAGGGGCTGTTAAAACTAAACAAGCGCGGCTCGATTTCTGGAAAACTAAAACCATCGTTCGGGCAAGAGTACTCGGTACTGTACACGTGTTCAGCTTGTCCCGGATAGTTGATGGTTGCAAGACCGTTCGACAAATCGACTGCTTTATTCACTGCTTCCGTTAAACGCAGCAAATCGTCATCGCCCCATTTTTTAACGAGCGGAATTTTATCTACCACAACTTCGATCGTATGTTTATTATTTTTTGACAAGAGCACTCGTTCGCGCAAACTTTTAATTGCGCCGTCCACGCGCACTTCCAAAAATCCCGAGTTGTACAAATCGTAGAGCATCTGGTAATACTCCCCTTTGCGGCCCCGTACGACAGGTGAAAAAATCGTCAGATGATTTTCTTCTACTTTAATCTTTTTCGTTTTTTCATTTTGAGATTTTGTTTCGGTAATAATGCGATCGATCATCTGGTCTACCGTCATCTTTTCGATTCTGGTACCACACACGGGACAGTACGGATTCCCCACGCGCGCAAACATAACACGTAGATAATCATAAATCTCCGTGATCGTTGCTACGGTCGAACGTGGGTTAGCACTATGTGCTTTTTGGTCAATCGAAATAGCCGGTGACAACCCTTCGATCTCGTCAACGTCCGGTTTTTGCATACCGCCCAAAAATTGACGGGCATAGGCGGAAAGACTTTCAATATACCGACGCTGCCCTTCGGCAAAGATGGTATCAAATGCCAGGCTCGATTTACCTGATCCCGACAGACCAGTAAACGCAATCATTTTGTTGCGCGGCAATTCGAGCGTGATATTTTTGAGATTATGCTCACGGGCACCCTTAATAACAATTTTATCTTGCATATAAATGACAAAAAGACCCGTGTAACCAGGTCAAAACAAAGCTTAGAAAAAGAAAAAGAACCTTATAGTTAGTGTACGGGAGGAAATTTTGTTTGTCAATTAAGCCAAAAATTGACTTGACAAAACCCGGTTTTTGTGCTACTATATACTTGTACCGTGTCTACTTTTACTCTATGCTCGAAAGAGGCCCAACAGAGCAAAATAAACAGGACTTTAGACGGCCTGCTGAGCCTGCACCAGAGGTTATTATTGCCTTGCCTAAACCTGACCTCACTCAGCTCACTGCCGATACGCAAAATGAAATTGCCGCATTGCAAGAAAAGATAGCGGGAATGAACCCTAAGACTGAATCCCCAAAATAAAAATTCAACTACCGCCATTTGGCGGTTTTTTTATACTCACATACTAGTCCTACAAGCCCTTCTCTCAGCTTCGTTATACTATAAAAAAGAAGAAGAGTGTGGGCACGCGCACACACTCCGGGATGTCGTTCGTGTCGGCGTTCGCAACACCAACGAACAGACGGGCGGATAGAACAACCACTGCCAACAAACTTCTCGGCATGGAGCACCTCCAGTGGCAGCTAAACATTTTTAATCGGAACCGTCAACTCCTGCTACAAGTCCACCACATAGGACGAAACCCGTTCTAGCCTGCCACCTTGACGAAGGGGTATTTTTTTGTTAGTTTCATTACTACAACCAAGGGCACATAAGCCTCTGGAAGGAGAAGCACCATGA
Organism: uncultured Gammaproteobacteria bacterium; assembly: GCA_964510495.1. GTDB lineage: Bacteria > Patescibacteriota > Patescibacteriia > Magasanikbacterales > GWA2-37-8 > CAZECR01. The sequence goes on along the minus strand of CAZECR010000001.1, from coordinate 52,977 downwards.
TGACCAGCACCAAGCGTTCCGCCCTCTGTCTCATCGCGGCCCTCAGCCTCGCCGGCAGCGTGGGCGGCGACAGCTTCATCAAGTCCGCCAAGGCCGCGGACAAGCCCAAGACCACGACCACGACGACCGCCAAGCCCGATGGCGGCGCCAAGTCCTCCGGCGACAAGGCCGGCTCGAGCGGCACGAAGGGCAGCGGGTGCTCCGGCAGCCCCGGCGCCAGCTGGAAGGCTGGCGACAAGCAGTAGCCGGGCCTCGACGCCCGTCTCGGCGCACAACCTAACAGCGCCCAGGTCGGAAAACGCACCAGCGAATTTCCGGCCTTCATTTCTTAGTTATTTTTTTGAAAATACTTGAGAAATTTAAAAAAGAACCTGATTCCCAGGTTCTTTTTTATTTTTCTTCTGCCCATTTTTTCTTTAAATTTTCCAAATGCTTTTTCATGCGAATTATTTCTGATTCTTCAGCGTGTAATAATTTCAAAACTTCGATCTGTTTTTCGCACGCCCCAATTTCTCCTGGGCCCACTCGCCACGCTGCGTCCGAAACATGCGTATTACCAACACGCTCTTCCCCCACCTGACCATTTGCAGCGACAAACAATTCCATATGCCGCGCCTCGTGCGCAACAATTGATGCCAACCACTCAGTTGCACGTTCCCAGTCTGCTCGATCGATAAAAGCGGTTTGGTTTTGTAACGGATAGACTCCCGTCCCCCTTTCATCACTCACTCCTAATTGACGAATAGTCTTAATATAGGGCTCAACATCAATTTCTAGTATGCCGGTCGTGCCAAGCAGCTCGAGAGCGGTTTTAATTTTTTGGATAAAAATTTGTTCACCTTCCAGCTGAAAATTTTTATATTTTTCTGCTACAAAAATTTCACGCGGTGCCTGATCGCTTTCTAACTGGGATAAGGCTGCAGCGCCTGCTGCCGCCACACCGAGACGGAGAAATTCACGACGAGATATGAATGATTTTTCTGACATAGTAGACGTAGTATAGTGAAAAATAGTTTTACGAGCAAGGACGGCGACACTTAAAACTAAAAGAGCTCTTAAGTAAGAGCTCTTGAGAGTACGCCCGACGAGCGTCAAACGTACCGGTAATTCTTGCGTCCAAACAGACGATTACGAAGTGGCGAGAGCTACTTCTTGTCGCTCTTTTTGTCCTTCGCGGCAGCACTCTCCTTGGCTTTCTCGGCAGCAGCCTTTGCCCTGGCCTTGGCCTCGAGGTTGTCGGCGGCGAACGCCGAGGTGAACGTGAAGAAGAGCTTGAGGGCAGCAAAGATACTGAGGGTACGGATCATCGTCATGGCGGGGACCTCCTATGCTTATGTGGTACGCTACAACAGCATAACGGTCAATAGTTTTGAAAAAATATTTACAATTATCCTTATTTTTTACAAAAGGCTTACCACTCGATCCACGGCTTATGAAGCATTGACTTTCATCATTTTTTATGATATGTTCACATAATGCTGATTTGCAATGCGCATCAGCATTTTTTAAAATAAAATGATCTTTGACAAGTGAATACTTACTATAAACCTTCTTAAACTAAGAGATCGAATAGTGTTTTTATAAATTATATAATCCCTATTCGATCTCTTAGCAAACAAATAATAGGAGAAAAATTTGGCGCACGGTCCGTCACAACGATTCTAGCGAAAACGAAGCAAAACGAGGGAACCATGCAACAATCTCAGAGAGAATGGGGTCTGCGTGAGCTGCTCTTCGGCGTTGTGCTCTCAGCGTTCTTCGCCGTGAGCACGATGTACGTGGGGCTCAGCGCTGGCCAGACCTTGAGCGCCAGCATCCCCGCCGCGGTGCTGTCGTTCATCTTCATGCGGCGAGGCAACCTCCTCCAACACAACACAGTGCAAACCGTCGCTAGCGCCGGCGAGAGTATCTCCGCCGGTGTTATCTTCACAATGCCAGCGCTCCTGATCGGAGCTAGCAAGGGTTCGATCCCTTGGTACCACGTCGCTGGTGTCGCCGCTTTCGGTGGCAGTCTCGGCGTTGTCTCCATGATCTGGATCAGGCCGATCCTGATCGTCGAGCGTGACCGTGAGCTCCGCTACCCAGAAGGGCGTGCCTGCGCCCGCCTCCTCCAGGTCCTCACCAAGACGGGTAAGATCAACACGTTGACGCTCGTGATCGCGACCCTCATCGGAGCGGCCATGAGCGCTCTCAATGTCATCGTGGGTATCGTGCCTGAGAAAAGCACGCTGTACACGGTGAAGCGCCTAGTCGCCGGCGGCAGGACCCAGGAGCTCTTCAGCCTGAAGAGCACCATCTCCCTCGCTCTCCTCGCTGTCGGCATGTTGATCGGCACGAATGCAGCTCTCCTCATGCTGTCAGGCGGCGTGATCAGTCTGATCTCGTGGCCTGCCTATGCAGCCTGGCACCCGGACTTCAGCACAGCAACTGACCTGAAGCGCATGTCCAAATTCTTCGGCATCGGAGTCATGGTCGTCGCCGCCTTCTACTCACTCGTCTGGATCGTTGGCGGCATCGTCCGGAGCAAGCTTCGCTCGCGGGGCCAGCAGACGAACCAGAAGAAGACCCAGGCGTCCAAGAACGACGACATGCGACCCATCCACCAGGTCGGTGTTCTGACCATCTGTGCTCTCGGCTTCGTCTGGCTCTTCTACGACATCTCGCACTCTCTGCTCCTCAGCCTGACAGCTGCTCTCGGCGTGTTCATCATCGGCAGTCTCTTGTCGCTCGTCGCGAGCTACATCGTCGGCCAGGTGGGCAGCACCTCGTCGCCAACAAGCGGAATGACTATCACTGGTCTCATCGCAACTTGCGGCATCCTCGGCATCTTCCGTGAGCAGCTCCTTGCGAACACCGCGACCGCGAACGTCATCCTCCTTGCTGTCGCTGGATGTATCTGCTGCGCCGCCTCGACGGCCGGCTCGGTGAGCCAGGACCTCAAGACCGGTTACATGCTCGGCGCGACTCCGCGGCGCCAGCAGTGGGCGATGCTCCTCAGCATCGTCTGTGTCGCCCCTATCCTCCACCCATTCCTCATGAGCCTGCACCACACGCGGGGCATCGGGGTGGGTCTTGAGGCGCCTCAAGCCGGCCTCTTCAAGGAACTGGTCGAGGCATTCCTCGCCTGGCTTCAAGGGAAACCCTTGCCCTTCGGCGACATGATCCTGAAGGGCATGATCCTCGGTGCCCTACTCGCCGCAGCGGACATCTTCCTCCGCACTCGCAAGAATCCACCCTTCCGCCTCTCGCCGATGGCTGTCGCCGTCGGCATCTACCTCGGCATCTCGGCGACCATCCCCATCGCAATCGGTGGACTCATCGCCTACTGGGCAGTGAAGAAGCTGAATGTGAAGAAGAACGAACTGCCGATCGTGCCGGGCGTCGACGACGCCAACGAAGAGACGCAAACCCTCGAAGAAAGCATGCTCCCCACCCCGCGGCGCACCTATGAGACCGGTCTCGAAGCGCTCATCGCAGCTCCAGCCGCGGTGATCATCGCGGGTGAAGTCGTGGTCGGTATCTTCCAATCGGGTGCGGTGGCCTTCAAGGTACCACTTCCACTGACCGCGATCCCTGCTCGGCTCGATCACATCGCCTCCTGGACGTCCATGGCGCTCATGCTCGCACTCGCCGGTCTCTTCATGCACTACCTGAGCGGAGCCGCGAAGCGCCTCTTCAGCGAGATCAAGGCCTCCGCCTAGCCGCCACACGGAAGGTGACCCTGAGAATATACGCTTCATCGCGTTATTCTCTTGGCCAACAAGAGGCCGCGTCTGCCTCTTGAACACGGTAAGTATTCACTTGTCCCCTTCCTTGTGGTTCCAGATAGGAATTAGAAGGAAGGTACCTTAAAAATCCCCACTAGGGGATTTTTAATTTTTGTTTTACAATGCTATCAAACTATACCCACAACCTATCTTGACATTTGCTCTATTTTTTGCTACGTTCAGGTGTTACAGTTTTCATACAACTGTAACAAAGCCCTTTTACAATGTTAGCGGTGAGAAACGGAATCGCCTATCAATTTTTTTGATAGATGAGACCAAACTCCCCGATAACTCAACAGCATATGGCGGAGGTACAGCCATGAAAATCCCGAAGTTTGGTTGGCCGGCAGTCGGCACGCCCCAGCTCCACATCCTCTTGATCCTCGTCTCGATGCTCATCCTCGGACCTCTCGCAGCGGTGACCGCGCTCTACATGAACTTCTCGATCGGCTTCGCGATCGGGGCGCAGATCTTCGCTTCCATCCTCGGCAGCGTGGTCACCTACCGGTACGGACCGGAAGGCATGCACATGGGTAACTACATCCAGACCCTGGCGGCGAGCGTCGCCTCGGTGACTGGTATGGGTATCCTCATCCAGGTACGTGTCTGGTACGGACTTCCCACTCCCATCATGCCGCTCATCTTGTTCCACGCCTGCATCTCCCTGTTCGGGATCGGTGTCGGGATGGCGTACACGCCACTCCTGGTGGACAAGATGGACCTCAAGTTCCCCTCGGGACTTGGGGCGGCCAACATCCTGCGCGCTCTGTGCAACAAGCTACTGCTCAACAAGTCCCTCGCGAAGCTTGCGACTGGCACCGGCCTCGGCTACGCCATGGGTATCGCCAGCATGAAGCTGACAGCCCTTGAGCCGCTCGGCCTATCCGCGTCTACGATCGGCGTCGGCATGATCCTCGGCGTCACCCTCACGCTACCCGCCTTCCTGCTCGGTCTTACCGGCGAGCAACTGGTTCCCTACCTAGTCAAGATCGAGTGGCTCGAGCCCGGCGACCCCTTCCGCAAGGTCTTCTTCATCATCATGCTCGGCATGATCCTCGGAGCCTTCATCGCACAACTCCTCGGCATCATCCACAAGCTCGTTACCCGCAAGGTCAAAGAGACCACGAGCATCATCGGTCTCGAGATCCTGCGACAGGAGGACAAGCAGAAGATCAAGTCGTCGTTCCTCGCGCTTTGGATCCTGGGCTCGGCCGTGGCGGTCATCGTCGTCGGACACTTCTTCCTCTACCAGCCGATCGCGTATCTCGCGCTCGCGCTTGCCCTCAGCGCCATCTTCCTCCTGGTGAACGGCCTCTCGCTCGGCATGACGGATTCAAACCCCGTCTCGAGCGCGACCGTATTCGCCATCTACGTCATGGCCATGACCAAGCTCACGAACGTCGACACTGCCCTCCTCTGCGCCTCGATCATGCTCCTCAACATGAGCATCGGCGGCGATATGCAGCAGGACAGGTCGACTGGCAAGCGCCTGTCGACGCCCCGGCGGACTCAGTTCTGGTACCAGGTCATGGGGATCCCCATGGCCGCGGCGCTGTCCGTCCTCCTCCCCCTGTTCTTCATGAAGGCCTACCCCATTCTGCAAAAAGATCAGACCGTGATGAAGAAGGAAGAACGCCCCACCGCTTGGCAGTCAGCAATGACGTACAAGCTGAAAGGGGCGATCGACACCTTCATCGTCCCGATCGACCAGAATGCACCGCCCGCCAAACTCGCGAAAATCATGCAAAAGCGTGAGGTCGCGAAAAAGGCGGTGCTGCTCGGCCTCGCGATCGGCTTCGTGACCCAGCTCCTCCGGGAACTCCTGGCCCTCAGCCAGCGCTACCGTCGGTATCTGAAGCGAGGCACCCGGTCGTCCAAATTCGTCCGGTTCATGATCGACGCGATCATCCTGCCCTCACCCTACGCCTCGTCCTTCGGTGGCTTCGTCGAGCTCTCGACCTCGCTCTGGTACATGATCGGCGGCGTTCTCGCCAGCTACTCTCGCTTCATCGAAAGCGAAGCGCGCGCCGAAGCCACTGCCGAGTCTCGTTCCAAGCTGCCCGATGAAAAAGACGCCTGCCACACCTGTCAGGGCAGCGGGATCAAAACCAACGTGATCTCCGCTGGCTACAGTGCCGAACCACTCCACGTGGAATCAACAACAACCCCGCGGCCGACGAGCAGCAATATTGACGAGCCCGACTCCGCAAACGAGGGTCTCGACGACATGAGCACCAGCCCCCTCATCGGAGGAGGCATCATCGCCGGCGAGGCCCTTGGTATCCTGACCATCGGCATCTACGGACTACTCCACGTTCTCTGACCCCCCCATACCGCTTCGTGGAGCGCTCCCTTTAGCAAGGAGCGCTCCACACTTTCCACTACCCATCTTTAGAGGTGTTGAGTAGAAATAAAAAATACTCTGTTCTAGAACAGAGTATTTTTTATTTCTACTTCTTTACATAATGTGTAAGACAAGTATACTTACTCAAATATTTTTTAAATTTTTGCATATGGCAGTCGAAAGAGGTGCGCCTCCCTATAAAAGTGTACATACCGAAACCAATCCTGATCTACAAAATTTGTGGGACAAGCTCGCTTCGCCACAATTTTATACCGGAATATATTTATATATAACAAGAAATTTCGGAAAAATTCTAAAAACTGAAGAGTGTAAAGAAGCTACCCAAGATGCTTTAGCAAGTATTGCTCGAACATTACGAGAAAATAAATTCGACCCTAATGGACCGGCAAAATTTGAAACCTGGTGCGTGGATGTGGCCATTAATGCAGCAAAAAAAGTACTTCGTTTACAAAACACACTTAAACGAAGAAATGAAATATTAATGCCTGACATAAAAATACTTGAAGAACGCAGCGCGACTTTAGAACATAAGAATAAGTTTGGCATACATCGTTTACCCAAAAAGCAGCGTCAGATAGTCAACATAACTCGACGTAATCGAATTCATGCTGTGGGCAGCTCCAGTCATTTAGAAACCCCTGAGGCCTCTCTTTTTAAAAAAATCCATGAGTCAGATAAAACAAACCGTCTCAATGCCGCGCTCAACACACTTTCGCCAAAAGTAAGGGCCGTAATCGACCTTCGTTTAAAAGAGGGGCTAGAGCTGAAAGAAATCGCAAAGCAGCTTACCATTACTGAAGAAGCGGCTAAATCACGTTTTCAAGAGGGAGTCAGAAAACTTACCATTGAACTTGCCGACCCCATAGAACCAGTCGAAAAAAACATTGCCTTATAACTACCCACCTCATAATAAAACACCTTCATGAATTCTGAAGGTGTTTTACATTATTTACTTCTTTTTCGCCGGTCGTCCCTTTTTACTTTTCTCTACTTCCCCACTCGATTTCTGCCTTGCGGTCAACTCACGAATCTCGTCTCGCAGTATTGCCGCAAGTTCAAACTCAAGTCCTTTCGCCGCATCTTTCATCTGCGCCTCTTTGTCTTTGATGATGACGCTGAGTGGCCGGTCGTCACCGAGCGTATCGAGGTTCGCAAGTTCCGCGCGGCGGCGTTTATGTTCTTTGCTGTTTCCCCCGGGCGACGTTTCACTAATACCAAATTCTTCCAAAATATTCCGAATAGTTTTTTGAATTGTTTTTGGTGTAATGCCACGCTCCTCGTTGTACGCGAGCTGAATGGTGCGGCGACGATTTGTTTCGGCAATCGCGCGCTCGATCGAACCGGTACTGTGGTCGGCATACAACACAACTTGCCCGTTCACATTACGCGCGGCGCGGCCAATGGTTTGAATTAAACTCGTTTCACTACGCAGAAATCCTTCTTTGTCTGCGTCGAGAATAGCAACCAGTGACACTTCCGGCATGTCGAGCCCTTCGCGCAAAAGATTAACTCCCACCAAAACGTCAATCTTGCCTTGGCGTAATTCCATAATGACCGTAATACGATCCAGCGTCTGGACATCACTATGCAAAAATTTTACTTTCACTTTCTTCTCTTCCAAAAATTGCGTCAGGTCTTCGGCCATACGCTTGGTGAGCGTGGTTACCAAAACACGTTCCTTAGCTGCGATGCGCTCATCAATTCGAACCATCAAGTCTTCAATTTGCGAGAGTCCGTTATCGGACCTGCTTGGTGTAATGGGGCGAATAATAACCTCCGGATCAATCAAACCCGTTGGACGAACAACTTGTTCCACCACCTGCTTACTTTCACTCAGTTCATACTCCGTTGGCGTAGCTGAAACATATACCACCTGGTCAACTAATTTTTCAAATTCTTCATAACGCAGCGGCCGATTGTCGCGAGCGCTTGGCAAACGAAAGCCGTGTTCGACCAGCGTATCTTTACGCGCTCGGTCACCATTGTACATCGCCCGCACCTGCGGCACCGTCACATGTGACTCATCGATGATTGTCAAAAATTCTTTTGCTCCATGTTTAAAATAGTCGAGGAGCGTAAACGATGGTTCGCCCTCCGCACGTCCTTCAAAGTGACGAGAATAATTTTCAATACCGTTGCAGTAGCCAATATTTTTAATAAGTTCTAAATCATAACTGACCCGGCGTTTGAGACGATCACGTTCCAGTAATTTTCCTTGACGATCAAACAGTTCTAATTGTTTTTCAAGTTCATCTTTGATACGCACAAACGCGCGCTCCCGAGCTTCCGCGCCGACGACATAATGCTTCGCCGGGAAGAGCCACACATCTTCTTGCTCGCGTTTTATTTTACGCGTCACTGGATCAACTTGTTCAATACGATCAATATGCGCGCTAATTTCAAAACGATAAATCATTTCTTCGTTAACCGGCATAATTTCAAACACTTGTCCCTGCATCCGAAATGTTCCGCGGCGCATATCCGCAGTCGTGCGTTCAAATTGCATGCCGATAAGCTGCTCCATCATACCGCGCCTGTCGAGCGCATCGCCCACGCGCATATGCAAAACATCTTTTTCATACGCAGCTGGCGAACCCAAACCATAAATCGCGGAAACAGAAGCAACAACAATCACGTCTTTGCGGGTAAGCAGGGCCTGAGTGCAAGCATGACGCAAACGATCAATTTCCTGGTTGATCTGCGCTTCCTTTTCAATATACGTGTCACTGGTTGGAATATATGCTTCTGGCTGATAGTAATCATAGTAACTTACAAAATACTCAACCACGTTGTTGGGGAAAAAATCACGAAACTCATTACAGAGCTGAGCTGCCAGTGTCTTGTTATGCGCAATTACCAAAGTCGGCATTTGGACACGCTCAATAACGTTCGCCATCGTGAACGTTTTACCCGACCCAGTTACCCCAAGCAAGGTTTGTTTTTTAAACCCTTCTTTAAGACCCTCCACCAGCTGATTAATTGCTTTGGGCTGGTCCCCTGCTGGCGCGTATTCAGAAACAATTTTAAATGGCATAGGATTGACAAAATGACTTTTTTATGCTATACTGGCCTGTTTATGTTATTATGTAAGTATAATCATAATCCTATGGAAACACAATCATACCAACCAGAAAGCTCAAAGCTCGCCCCTCAACTGCAAGAATTGAAAAATTTACGCAGCAAACCAAAAGAAGCTCGTATAATGCCCGACCTAAAAGATTTAGGCAAGCGGGTAGAAGCACAGCATTTAAAACCAGGCAACCTTATAGATAAAATTGATGCAGTCAGCGAAGCACTATTGCCCCAGCTTACTGAACAAGAAAACGAAAACCCTCAGGCGGCTCAACATGAAAAAACCTTAGCCGCCGTTGAAGAAGCAATTATTTACAAAGATGAAGAGATTGTGGAGCAACTAAAAAATTTGCATTTACCCGCTGATGAGAAAATATTTAATCTACTTCAAGACACACACCTTATTGAGCTTGATAAAAAAATTGCTACAGCTGCAGCCGGAGATATTGAACGACTAAGGGCCATGATTAATCTGAAAGAACTTCTGTGGCAACGTCGCAGGCTAGAAATGCGAAAAGTGGAAGCCGCGAGCTTATATACCGGCTGGAAAAGCAAATCAAAGTAAACTTTTAAAACGACTCACGACGAGTCGTTTTATTTTTTACCACCTCGCTCTAGGCAACTCCTCACCGACAATTTTAAAATGGCCCAGGATTGAACAAGTTCAGTTTTTATAGTATCGTCTACATATAGAACCACATTTGACTGGTGACAATTTAAAAATCTAAACTCATTTACCCGGTTATATGATGAGAGAATCTCCTCAGCCACACGAGCTGCACGAACAACCAAAACATTCACCTGAAGAAATTGCTCGTTTGATTAGCGAAGGCGCTGATTTTGATATAGGATCACTGGAAATGCGTGGTTACCAGGACGAACACCTCAATATGACCCTAGCGATCAAAAAAAAGGGCATGAGGCCCGACCGTGATGATTTTATAAAACTGCCCGTCGCAGATTTTGCACGAACCACCTCGGGAGGGCGCACCGAAAGCCCACATTGCATCCGCCCTGTTGCCAAACGATTGGATGACGAGATGCTCTCAAGAGTACTTCAAGAACTCATGCCCGACGAACACGCACAGGGCAGAGAAGGCTCACTTAATATTACTTCCCTCTTAGCACTCTGGTCTGAAACCATTCTTCAGACAGAATCACTCGCTCGCAGCGAAAAGCCTAAGATTTGTTTTGTATATCGACAAATTGCCGCAGGTGAAGAGAATGACTGGGGATTAAAATTTTCCAGTGAAGCGTATAAATCCATTGAAGATGTTTACCTGATTAGCGACGAAGGGGTACCGGTATTTGTTGAGACAAGCGCTGCCCTTACTGTCGAAGAACGTGAACAGCCAATCGCCCTTCAGCGAAAATGTTTGACCAAAAAACTTCAGTACCTACAAGAGCTGGAGGGGTATGTGCAAAAAGAACTGACCGTATCCGAAGAGATCGCCGCCGAATCAGAGTACCCAGAAACAGTAGAAGCATACACTAAAAATGAGGAAGCTTTTTTTGCTATTAAAAATAGTTTGCCAAAATGCAACGAGCTTGTCGCAACGCGTCTTGAAGCAACCGACCCAACCAAGGGAGAATATGCCGAAATTCCCAAACGACTTAAGGACATTCAGACTATCCTCGAAGAGGCAGCGACCCAAAGAAAGCTCGTTGAGAGCAAAGGTTCGCTGGGTTATTTCAGCAACCTAGACTTTGAGGCAAAAAGCGCTTTTTCGAAAGCAGAAGAAGCCTATGCCGAAGGTAACGACTGGATTTCCAAGGCAACACTGGAGGATTGTGAAACTAAAGCACGCGCCTATCTCGCTGAAATACATGAACAATTAAACTATAAAGAACGGGAAAAAGAAAAGCGACAAAAAATTCGTCCAGCACTCGCCGAATTTGTCGCCCAACATCCGACGCGAGACACCAGACTTTTTTTTGACACTCAAGATGCGCTCGGCGAGCCGCGTACCACTCAAGCCCAACTCGATAAGCTCTACGAGCGACTAGAAAGAAGTCGCGCGCCAAAGGAAACTCCGGTTGCTACACCCAGGGCCGAATCAACCCCGACACCAGAACCGACAACAGCTGCCGCACCAGCCGACCTCAGTTCATTTCAAGCAGCCTTCGCGGGTAAATTCGGAAATAAAAAAAAGCCATCTAAATAGATGGCTTTTTTTAATACTTCTTTACCACCATGCTCTCCGCAATCCCAATCAGCAAGAGATTAATCATAAGCGAAGACCCGCCATAACTGACAAACGGCAAGGTTACCCCGGTTACCGGCAAAAGCCCAATCTCGGCCCCAATATTAATAAAAAATTGACTCGAAAAAAGCACAATAATCCCTGCGATCGTTGCCGACACAAAATCATCGTTGGTATCTTTCATAATAATTACCAAACGCCAGAGCATGACGCCATAGAGAATAACCAGAATGGCCGAACCAGCAAACCCCAGCTCTTCACCAATAACTGAAAAAACAAAGTCAGTCTGAGCTTCAGGCAAAAAACGTAATTGACTCTGCGAACCAAAACCAAGGCCGCGACCAAATAATTTTCCGGCTCCGACCGCAATGGTTGATTGCGTCACATTATAACCAGTATCAAGCGGGTCACGATCAGGATGAACGAAATTGAGCAGACGATCTTTTTGATAGGGCTGCAATAAAAAAAACCAAGCGACAACTGAAAAAAACAAGCCCACCACAACAAGCCCTCCAATATGTCTGGCGCGTGCACCAACTAAATACATGAGGCCAAACCAAATCGTACCAATCAAAACTGCCGAACCTAGGTCTGGCTGGCTCATGACGAGCACCATCATAATGAGCGCCATCGCACCAGTACCAAAAAAGAAAAGCGGCCGTTCAAAACGACGTCCAAAATGAGCTACTACAGCAGCCAAAATCAAAATAATGGCTACTTTGGCAAATTCAACCGGTTGAAAAGAAAAGCCGCCTAAAACAAACCACCCACGTGTACCGCGAATTGTCTGACCAAACACTAATACAAAGCCTAGTAAAAACAAGGCAAACGCGTAGGCCAGTTTTGCCCCAGAACGAAACCAGCTATAGTGAAGCATGCTGGCAAAAACCACCAACACCATACCAATACCAAACGCAATAAATTGTTTTTTAAACAAAACTAATTCTGGCCCCCTCGACAAGTCGACGCTATACACCGCCTCCATTCCCATAGCGATAAGGAGGAGTACGGCAATCATTAAAATCCAATCAAAACTGCGTGAAGAAAATTTATGAAAATTCAGCATATCCGTCAGACATCAAAAATAACCAGAGACCAGATCACCTATCTATCAGGCGGTAGGTACACCTCCGCATCATACGTATTAATGAGCGGAAATATGCGCACATCAGTAACAGTGAGATTTGCTCCAAAGCTACGTAAGTCCACCTGTTTTGTTTCAAGTGATTTAAATGCATCGATAGTGAGCGGCGCTATTCCTACCAAATTTTGATCTAAATAAAGCCCTACATAGAATCGAGCAGACTTATAACTATAGGCACTCTGGTTGGTTAAACTAAATTGAATACTATCCGCATTCGCCACCGCCCCATCTGTGCCCGAAATAAAAACAAAGTTACTGACCAAGAAATTAAGTCGTGTACTTTGAAAGGCTGCCGGATCCAAATACTCGTGCCCCGACAAACGTTTCCAAGCAATACGTTCGATTACAATTGCAGCTGAGCTTGGGTAACCATCAGCCTCCAGGCCAAGGTATGGAATTGGCCGTGATTCTCCTGCCAGCAACGTAGTGGTTTCAGAAGGTGTTTTTTGATTAGAATTATAGGTAAAATAATATTCAAACGTCACAACAAAATTACTATTCGGATTACTCGCTTCGGCCACAAAATCATACTTACCACTACCCCCCGGAAAAACAGCCGTATCAATCACCTGGATCGGTTGAGGAGCAAAACGATCTTGCATCGCTGCATAATTTTCAAAGCTCGTTAATCCTTTGTCGACAGCACTACTTTCTTGTAAGCCAAAAATAAGATAATTTCCAAGCTGAAAAAGCGAGTACAGGGCGGTAACCGCCGACACCGCGAGCAAGGCTCCAATTATTATCTTATAGAGCGCGAGACGGTGTCGCACATACCAAAAACTATACTTTAATTCTTGCCCGCTAAATTCCCCTGTCGGATCAGTATATTTTTGATAATCTGCTTTTTTTTGCAACGCTAACGGACGCCCCACCTCGGACGTTGTCTCATGATTATTAGCATTATAAATATTAAGCACACTAAAAATGGAAGTTTAATCTATAGCGTAAGTATACCGTAAAAAATCAGTTTTGACTATTGACAAACTCACCTCCCAAACGATTGACATGAGCAGTGCTTTATAGTATACTAGCAGCTTCCATTATGGATAATCGCTCCCTTAAACCGGAGAGGAAAGTCCGAACACCCCATTTGATCCAAAAATAGGCCACCTGGCCGGTTTTTGAAGAATGGACAAGGATAGTGGGTAACCCCCACCCTCCGAGCTGTAAAGTTTCGGAGCGGGACAGTGGCACAGAGACAATACTAATCCCGTGTACCTGCTGATAGGCAGGCTTTCGTCGGGACAAAAGGTGAAAAGTGTATGGAGGTTCTGATTCTCGAGATCAAAGCTACCATACTCGCTCTATTGCGAAATAGAGCAGTGCTAAACCCTATCTGGTGCAAGAGCAGCGTGCCTGTTACGAGCGCCCGAGAGACGCAGTAAAAGTGGCGCGAAAAGTTCGCTCGCTAGATTCGGCCAGCAATGGCCGAACCAGAGAAATGATTATCGCCCCTCGCAAGATGGGAACAAAATTCGGCTTATAATAATGGCGCAAAACCTTCCTTCGGGAAGGTTTTGTCGTTACTCCTAAAAACTGATTGACGCTTATAGCTGCTTAGCATACAATAGGTGCAGATTTTCGTTATTTTTTCGTAAAACCAGGGGGCTATGAAGCGTTTTGAACTTACATTTACGTTCCTCCAACTACCTGTTGATTATCTCATGCTTATTTTAGCAGGTATTAGCGCTTATATTTTACGTTTTCATCCTACGGTTACAGCAGTTCGACCGGTACTCTTCGCCCTCTCCTGGTCACGCTACACACAAACAGTGCTCTGGGTCGGATTGGCCTGGTTAGTGCTTTTTAGCATTTCCGGATTATACAGTACCAACCCCAATCGCAAATTTTCTCGCGAGATCACCCGCATTATTAGCGCCTGTTCAACCGGATTTGCCGCTATTACTATTTATGTTTTCTTCACGCTCCAAAAATTTGACTCTCGTTTTCTTGTTTTGATCGGCTGGATACTTGCCATGCTCTATGTTATCTTTGGCCGTCTCGTCATTCGTGGCCTCAAAGCACTTTTGTACCGCTCCGGTATTGGCCTTCGCCAAACAGTAATCATTGGTAGTCAGGCTATCGCCGAGAGCATTATTGAAACACTCCGGAATGAACCACACCTTGGCTACGCTATCGTTGGCACGTTCGATCATTTTGATCCGAGCGCACTCAAGCGTCTCAAAGGCAAACTACCAGATGAAATCATTTTTACTAATCCACAAAAGAGTGAAGAAGAAGTTTTGCGCGCCATTGATTTTGCCAATGAACATCATATTATTTTTAAATATTCAGCCGACCTTTTTGCAACCATCGCGACCAACACGGCAGTGTCGACTATCGCTGGAATTCCGATTATTGAACTGCGCCGCACGCGCCTGACTGCCTGGGGGCGAATTATTAAACGCCTGATTGATATTGTCGGCAGTCTTATTTTCCTACTTATATTTTGGCCCATTTATATCATCGTAAGTCTGATTATTTTAGTTGAAAGCGGTACTCCGATCATTTACAAAAATACGCGCGTCGGACAAAGAGGCGGCACGTTCTCTACCCTCAAATTCCGTTCCATGTACCAGAAATATTGCACCGGTGAACAATTCGGAAAAGATGGGGATCTTGCTCTTAAAGAAGAAAAAAAACTAATCAAAACCAATAGTATCAAAACCGGGCCGGTCTATAAAATTAAAAACGACCCTCGCATCACCCCGTTTGGCCGTTTTATTCGCCGCTGGAGCTTGGATGAATTACCGCAATTCTACAATGTCTTACGCGGCGACATGAGCCTGGTCGGGCCACGCCCCCACCAACCGCGTGAAGTTGAACAATATCAAAAGCATCACCGCATTGTTCTCGCCATTAAACCCGGTATTTCCGGACTCGCTCAAATTTCCGGGCGGAGCAATCTCAGTTTTGAAGACGAAGTTCGCCTCGATACATTCTATATTGAAAACTGGAATTTATTCCTCGACCTGATTATTCTCGTTAAAACACCTTTCATTGTTGTCAAAAAAGACGGTGCGATTGTATGAAATTAGCTTTAGTACACGATTATCTTGCTCAAGACGGAGGGGCGGAGCGGGTACTACAAACACTTCACGAACTGTGGCCCAACGCACCACTCTTTGTTTTGTTTCATGATCCTAAAAAAATCAGCTCCTTTCCCAAGCACCTTATTCGCGAATCGTGGCTGGCCAAGCTTCCTTTTGTAAAAAGCCATTACCAGTGGTATTTACCCTGGATGCCGAACGCAACCGAAAACTATAATCTCAACGATTTTGATCTTGTCATCTCGTCAACCAGCGCCTTCGCCAAAGGCGTGATTGTACCCCCCGAAACACTGCACATTTCGTATTGCCACACTCCCCCACGATATCTCTGGAGTGATCGGCATGAATACTTAGCCGACCTTAATTCCAATTGGCTCGTAAAAGCATTTTTGCCTCAGATTATTTTTCGCCTGCGCCTATGGGATAAAATGAGCGCTGACCGCGTCGATCATTTTATTGCCAACTCACACACAGTTGAGGGTCGTATTCAAAAATATTATCGTCGCACCAGTGACGTTATCTACCCACCAGTCGACACCGAACGCTTTACTATTTCGCCCGAAGTAGACGATTATTTTGTCGCTGGCGGTCGTCTGGTTCCCTACAAACGCCTTGACCTGGTTGTTCAGGCGTTTAATCGTCTGCGGTACCCACTTAAAATTTTTGGTACGGGTCCAGAGCTTAAAAATCTTCAAAAACAAGCCCGGCCTAATATTGAATTCCTGGGCCGTATTGATGACGCGGCCAAAGCCAAACTTCTTAGCCGGGCTCAGGCCTTTATCCATCCGCAACTCGAAGATTTCGGCATTACTCCCGTTGAGTCACTCGCAAGTGGTAGGCCAGTTATCGCCTTTGCTGCGGGAGGTGCCACCGAAACCGTTGTTGCTCATGATACGGGTGAATTTTTCTACGAACAAAATTGGGAGTCACTCTTGAACGCCGTACTCCACTTCACTTCGGAAGGCTGGGACAGTACCCATATCCGAGAACACGCCCTAAAATTTTCAAATAACGCTTTCAAGACAAGTATTAAAAAATATGTTGATGACCGTTACGAAGAATTTAAGAAAAAATTAAATCAAACAACACTGGTGTAAAAAAGGAAAGGGTCGCACACATGTCGTGGCGACCCTGGAAAGCGGCCAAGCCGCGGCTAGAACAACCCGTCGGGTCGCGGCTCAGCGTGACCGCGCTCACGTGCGAGCTGCTCTGAAAGAGCTTCGGGGGTGGGCTGTTTATCACCGCCCACCCCCAAGGTGGTTTTCTCCGGCGGAAGTATACCAGCCGGAATAACTTCATTGCCCTGTGGCACAGGCGGTTTTTCACTCATAGATCCTCCATACGCCAAAGTAAACCACGACAATTTTTGAACGTCAATCTGTATTATGCACATCGGTATCGACATTCGTTCCCTCGCTTCTCCTGTTCGCACCGGGGTTGGCGAATACACGTTTGAACTCCTCAACGCGCTTTTTGCGATTGACACGGTGAATCAGTACTATTTGTTTGCCAATTCCAAACCGAGACTTACCGCTCTATTGCCTGTCTGGCAGCAAAGCAATGTTCACTTCATTATCACCCACTATCCCAATAAACTTTTTAACACTGCGACCAAGCTATTTCATTTTCCCAAAATCGACGAACTTATTATCAAGCACGAAAAAATTTCAGGGCTCGATTATTTTTTTTCACCCAACCTCAACTTTACGGCCTTATCCAAAAAAACGAAGCACATTCTAACAATTCACGATCTTTCATTTGAGTTTTTTCCACAGTTCTTTTCCAAAAAACAGCGCTTATGGCACTGGGCAATTAAACCACAAGTAAGCTGCCGCAATGCCCAGCATATTCTAGCGCCTTCCGAAAACACTAAACGTGATTTGATTGCAGCGTACCATAGCAACCCGGCAACCATCACTGTTATTCCACACGGACTTGCTCCTCTGCCGCGCTTACTTCCACAGGCAACCACCGACGAAACAATCCGTACAAAATATGCTCTACCAAAAAAATATATTTTATTTTTAGGGAGCATCGAACCGCGCAAAAATATTTTGGGCCTGATTGAAGGCTTCGAACAAGCTGCACCACAGCTACCCAACGATCTCTCACTGGTTATTGCCGGCTCTGTCGGGTGGGAAAACAAGCCTATTTTTAAGCACCTCTCCACTTCACCGTTTAAAAACCGCATCGTATATATTGGTTTTGTGGAAGCAGCGGATAAACAGGCGCTCTACAGCCTGGCCGAACTATTTGTATACCCCAGTTTTTATGAAGGTTTTGGTTTCCCGGTCATTGAAGCTATGGGCAGTGGCACGCCAGTTATCACCTCGAACCGCTCATCCCTACCCGAAATCGCCGAGAAAGCCGCGTATTATAGCAACCCCAATAAACCCTGGACAATCGCCGAAGCACTCATTCGTTTAACCAGAAATCCCGAACTAAAAAACCGCCTCCGCAGAGACGGTTTAGAGCAGGTAAAAAAATATACGTGGGAAAAAGCCGCTCGGCACTTTTTAAGCGTACTTTAAGCAACGGGCTGAATCTGCACGGATTTTGCACCTGCTGCAAGCAGTGCTTCTTCAATCGCACGCACTCGAGTACCATCGAAGCGACCAGGTAATTCTGTGGGCATGGGCTGAGTAGATTTTTCCATCGCCACCTGCATATCGACAATTAATTTTGCTTCGAGCGTCGATATTCCCAAGACTTCACGAATAGTTTTAACATAACTAATCTTATAATTTTGACCCTGCTCTGAAAGTCCTTGTACAACAAGTTTATATCTCCGGCGCGGATCAAACTCCACTACAGGAGCCTTTTCAGTACGGATTTTTAATCCTAAACCGCGTAGCTGCGCACAAACCTTTTTGAGCTCATCATCAGTTGCATAATACATAACATCCTTACTACCGCCCAAACGAGCAAGAAGTAACGTTGTAATCCCTTCGAGCAATTTGTCTTCGGCAGAGCCGTAGCGCACCGCCGTCATGCCGAGCTTTGCTGCCAACTCTTGTCGCTTGTGTGTATGTTCAGCCTCGGTTGGATACATTTCAGGGCTCGACGGAAATTGAAACGGACGGTCGCATTCAAGATGTATTCGAAAACGTAGCGCGACTTTTTTTTCATTTGCTTCCTTTGAACGCAAATCACGCTCTCGACCGCGTAGGCGCTCCAAAAAATCCTGCAGCGGCGACGTTAGTTTATCTAAAAAGTTTTGATGGCTTTCCCGAGCTTCAGTCGTAGACACGTCACTTGGCTGTTCGACAGCATCCAGCAGCTGTTCGCTTGGCCTTACGGCATGCTCCAACACTGCCGATTCCGCTTTCGAAGAGACGGTCTTAGCTCGAGAAATGGGTGGCTTTTCAACTATTGCCTGACCCCAGGCTTTGCGCGCATCATGTAAAAAATTCGGACGATCAGGAAATTGTTCAAGATACGCCGGACGCGACCCAGTATTTCGTGGTCGCGAAGAACCTCTTCCTGCAAGCGGTGTTTGGTCCAGCATCTGGGCTGGAGTAACTTCAGGTTTTAAAAAAGGTTTAGGGTTTGGCCCAGTAGCCGGCTCGGAATCGGCCAAAATAGGTAAGGGCTCACGCAGCGGTTTCTTACGCAGCGGGCGCTCCGGGTGCTCAATTTCAAGAGTTTTTTTAAAACGCTTCACAGTCGCTTGGTCGTCTACCGAGAGTCGGCCATCAAGCGAGCGGTGGTCTTTATAGCGAGGCTTCTGGGGACCATGCTTTCCAATGTGTTGAACCTGAGAATTGTTCACAATCCGTCGAACGCGTCCATGTGGCATTCCTTGCCGGCGAGACTGCGCTTTCCCCTCAAAGTCTTTACTAAATTCGTTAACAACAGACCGCCGAGAACCAATAACCGAAGGCGGTTCCTGAGGGAATGCGTCTTCTTCCTCTTCGCTGTCCTCATCGGGCAAAATATTTTTTATCGTTCGCTGATCCACACCACGACCATGGATAGCTGAATTTTCTTCCGTCGCCAACAATTTTTCTTCTGATTGGTCGGCAGTTGCAACCGCAGTTTCTTTCTTCACCGACGGACGTTTTACTTCGTTCAAAAAATCAAAGGCGGCGTCACGCCAGACACCAAATTCCCTTAGGGTCAGTTTAAGTTCTTCAGTGTAGACGCGTTTACCTTGACCTTTGGCTGATCGCCACTTTTCTACTAAATCTTTCAAAATAACTTGCTGTTCAGGGTTCAATCCTTGGTATGCGGCATCAAAAAAATTTGGCAGATCAGGTGCCTTTTTGTGCTTGGGGTAATCGCTGCTGCCGGGATAATAGTCTTCTTGAATATTAGGTCGACGTTCTGACATATACCCTTAAGTATACCCCAAAAAAGAAGAAACAACGAGCGCGATCGTTACCGCAATGAGCGACCCGATGGTGATCCAGGCGATTATATTACCAAGGGGTTTATTCGTATACTCCCCCATCACTCGCTTGTTATTTACAATTTTCATCACAAAAATAAGAATGAACGGCAAAAGTATTCCGTTAATATCTTGCGACAATAGCATGACTTTAACCAGCGACACGCCAGGGATTAATACGATTAAACTCGGCACCGCAATCATGAATAAAATAATGCTATAAAAAATCCGCCCGGTTTTCCAGTTCGTATCAAAACCAGACTCCCACCCAAACGCTTCGCAAAGTGCATACGCCGTCGCAACGGGTAGAATAAATGCCCCCAGCATCGAAGCAGCAAAGAGGCCGGCGCCAAAGAGGAGCTCAGCTAAATTTCCGGCCAGCGGACGCAGAGCGGCGGCGGCTTCACTTGCATCGGTCACATGAATACCATATTTATACAGCGTAGCAGCGGTACTGACGATAATAAAAAAACTAACAATATTGGTAAGCAGCGCTCCAAAGTACACTTCTTTTTTTTCGGTCTTAAGGTGTTTTATATCAAGCCCCTTATCAACAACGTAAGACTGGATAAAAAACTGCCCCCACGGCGTAATTGTGGTACCAATAAGTGCGATAACAGTTATTAAATAGGTCGTATTCCACTCGAGTGTCGGGTGTACCATAGCCTGAAAAGCAGCGTGAAAATCGGGCTGAATTATGAACCCGTTAATAATATACACCACGTAGAGGAGCGAAAAAATTAAAAATAATTTTTGGGTTGTTTTGAACGAGCCTTTGAATAAAATAATCCAAATGAGCACGGCAATAACAGGTACCGCAATATATTTACTAACACCAAACAACGAAAACGAAGCAGCGACACCCGCAAATTCAGCCGTTGTTGTCCCAATATTGGCAATAAGCATAGCCACCATCGCAAACACGGTCAGCTTTACACCAAAGTTTTCACGAATGACGCCACCGAGACCTTGCCGGGTCACAAGTCCGATACGCGCACCCATTTCTTGGGTAATCGCAAGCGCAAAGGTCAACAAAAATAAAACCCACAGCATCTTAAAACCAAACTGGGCGCCCACTACTGAGTAGGTAGTAATACCTCCAGCGTCATTATCGGCATTGGCCGCAATAATACCTGGCCCAATAACTGCAAACACGGCCGCAATTTTGGCAAACAACATTTTTATTCTTTTTTTCATACCTTAGGCTTTAGGTGCGATTTGACGCATCACGTCATCAATCGAAACGACGCCAAGTAACTTTCCGCGTTTATCAAGCACGCCTGCAAAATACAAGTCGTACTTAGTCATAATAGTAATTATCTGGTTAATTTCATCGTCTAATTGCAGGGTTACTTGAGCCGAGAATTCCTGAACCAAATCTTGCAAGGCCGTCTCTTTTTCAGCAACGAGCAGACGACGGAGCGATAGAGCACCTTTAAAGAATCCTTCCGCATCAACTACATACACATACAAAATTGATCGTAACTGCGGTGACATGCGGCGCACTTCTGCCATAGCCTGCTCAACATTCCACTCCATGGCTGCCGTCACAAATTCAGTTGTCATGAGACCTCCGGCAGTATCGTCTTCGTATTCAATTAAATTCTCAATCTTTTTAAGATTTACATTCTTTAACTGCGAGATAAAAACCCGAGCGTCCTCCTTGGGTAAGATTTTTAAGAGGTCAACAACTTCATCAATTGACATTTGACCGATAATTTTAACTGCCTCTTCGCGGCTGAGGCGCTGCACCAGCGCCTTTTGCAACTCAGGATCAATCTCTTCCATAACTTTTGCCGCCGTTGCTTCGTCCAACGATTCAACAAGCGTACTACCTTGCTTAATGCTCAAGTCTTCAATAATATTGGCTAAATCTGCTGGGTGCAACCTTGTTAGCTCGCTGGAAACAGTACTTAATTTTACAGCTCCTTTCACGAGCTGTGTTTTACGCCAATCAATTAAATTAACCTTAAACCAATCACCGAAATCAAACCACGATAAACCTAAACGTCGCAACAATCCTTTAAAACTAATATCAATACCAAGAATAGACATTTGATTTTCAAAGAGGCCTATTCTAAGGTCGTTGACCCTAACCACACGTGCCCCAGCAACGTCAACAATTTGCTGATCCAAAACATCGCGTGATAAATACACCCAATCATCTTGAGCCATTACTGCTGGAATTTTTTCCTGCAAACTTTTGAGGTCAATCTGGCTCCGACTCATGTTTTCAACATGACTGTACGGAATAAACCGACACTGTTTTATTCCAGGTTGTTTAACGGCCAAAAATAATAAAGAAGCATAGGCTCCTGCTGCAGGCCTAACAACAAGATCGGCTAATTTTCCAACGTATTTGTCAGCACCGTCTTCTATACGGCTTCCCAAAATTTGGCTAAGATACGGCATAAGAAGAAATTAGATTCGGTAAGTATATGCCAAAAGAGCTAAAAGATCAATCGTTGATCAAAAAAGGGTGGATACGAATAGTGTTCATGATATTTTTTAAAAATTTTAGACACCCAAACTACGCACAATTTACTTCAAGTAATGTATTCACCTTCCATAGAACGAGCAGTGGATAAATAAGCCATTTTTAGCTAGGGAAAGACTTGAAAATAGTGTATACTACAGTCTAGATTTTCTAGTTACTTGGCATGCCTAAAAAAAGCAAACATCTTCAGCTACGCCGCTGCGGTCTGTGTACCAAAGTTGGACACAACAAGTCTACGTGTCCTTCATTACACACCCGCCGCGCTCCGCAAAAAACCGAAAACGCTCCTGCTCCTACTCAGGTACATTTTTTTGTTCACCATGTAACCACCGAACCACCAGCATCGCCCCATATTATTAATCTAAAACGACAATCTTCATCGCTTTGGGACCATATTGAAGCAGCCTCTCCCAAAAAATCTTCTAACCCAAACTACCATTATCGTCAAGAAAAAACCCTTCAGTCTGAAACACCGGCTTCACGAGTCGAGGTTCTTAAATTAGAGGCTATTGCCACGAGCGCTAAACGCCTCTTGAAATTTCCTCCCGCTGCCGCACTGCCGGGGTTATCCCGAGCGCTGAATGAAGTCTCTGTGCCAAGTCCACACACCCCTGTCGTTGAAATCAAAAAAACAACCACTCTTCGTATCAAAAAAGTTAGTCCTTCCAAAAACAAGCTTCCACTTCGTGAACGAATTTCCAGCTGGCAAAATACGTATGATCAAAAAATTATCGCCCTTACCAGAACACTCGAAGAGAAAGCGCTCCACTGTGCGAGGAGCGCTCGCGAGTTAGTACTCCACGGACCCAGCAAACGGGCAACGGCCTTTACCCTGCTTATCATCACACTGCTCGGCATCATCCCCTTGCCGGCTCGCAGTTATTACGTCGAGCTTCAAAAAAATAAAGTAGCCGTGGTTGAAAATAGCACAGCCGGTTTTAAAGCGCTCGAAGATTCAACCCACCAACTCCTCGCTTCCAACCTAATTGACGCAACCGATTCCACGCAAACCGCCCTCACTCACTTTGACGCAGCTATAACTACACTTCAAAAATACCAGTGGCTTGAAACAATTGTTAGCGCCATTCCGGTTGTGAGCGATCAAATTACCAGCCGCCAAAAATTACTTATTGCCGGACAACAAATTACCGTTGGGAACAGCTACCTCCTCGCGAGCGTTACCGCCGCCGGCACTGCGAGCACTACCCCACTTACTAAAATTAATCTACTCTTACAAGGGCTCAAACCTGCCTTGCCTAATTACGAAAATGCGGTCGAAAACTTAAACCAAGTAGACCCGAGCGTTTTACCAAACGAATACCAAGACACTTTCAGCAATTTCCGAACACTTTTTGCTGCCACTGTACATGACCTCAAAAATATCAACAGTTTAGAAGAACCTATTAATGAAATATTTGGCGGAGAAGGTTTACGCCGCTACCTTATCGCCTTTCAAAATCCGGCCGAAATTCGGCCGACAGGTGGTTTTTTGGGTAGTTTTGCAATAGTTGAAGTGAAAAACGGTCAGATTATCAAATTCGATATTCCTCCCGGAGGGAGCTATGACCTTCAAGGGCAGCTTGATCAATTCGTTGAACCACCTACTCCACTACTCCTCACCAACAAACGCTGGGAATTCCAAGATGCCAATTGGTTTCCGGATTTTAGTGCAAGCAGTGAAAAAATGCTCTGGTTTTACCGCCACAGTCGCGGTGTAACCCTCGATGGCGTTATCGCTGTCAATGCGACCGTGCTTGAAAAACTACTTAACCTTGTTGGACCCGTTGTTGACGACGAACGCGGCCTCACGCTTACCGCAGACAATGCACTCACGACAATTCAACAGGTAGTTGAAGAAGGTCCTGAAAAAAAACTTAATAAACCAAAACAGATTCTCAGTGACCTGGCCCCAACACTGATTAGCCGCCTCAGCACACTTAGTTCAGCAAACATGCTTGGACTCCTCAAAAATATTCACGAATCACTTAACGAAAAAGACATTCAAGCCTACTTTACTGATAAGGCTACCGAAGCAAGCATCACTTCATTTGGCTGGGGCGGTCACATTACCGCCACGCATGACGGTCAAGATTATCTCATGGTGGTAAACACGAATATTCAAGGTCAAAAAAGTGATGCCGAAATTAAACAAACCATCACGCACCAAGCGCTTGTCGAAGATGACGGATCTGTCGTTGACACTGTTACTATTACTCGCACACACCAAGGGGACGCTACTGAAAAATTATATGGAGCGCCCAATACCGATTATTTACGCGTGTATGTTCCTGAGGGAAGTACACTGCTTTCGGCAGGTGGTTTTACTTGGCCCGATGACACCAGTTTCAGAGCTCCGGAAAGCTGGTACAAAAAAGATGGTTTTTTAACTGAACAAGAAAAATTGGTTAGTATTGACTCCGCTTCCGGCACCCACGTCATTAACGAATTCAACAAAACCTCCTTTGGTAATTGGGTTATTACTCCTGCTGGACAAACAAGCCAGGTACAATTTACCTATCGTCTACCTTTTAAGGTTGTTACCAAAGCAGATGGTGATACTCGTAATTTCTTAGTTAAACTTATTTCACCCAAGGCTCCGATTGCAGACTATAGCCTGGTAGTACAACGACAATCCGGTTCAATCAGTTCATTCACGAGCCAAATTATTTTCCCAAATGATTGGAACCCAATCTGGAAAAGTGGCGATGAAGTAAACTTGGCTACGAACGGTGCCGAGATTACTGTCCCGAATCTTACCACCGATACTATTTGGAGTATTATTATGAGTAAAAACCACTAAACAATTTTATACACTGAAGTATTTTTGATTTTTTTTCTTTGCTTATGCCTCACGAAATTGACGACCAATCACCCGAAGAAGAAACGACACCACGCAAAAAACCCCAGTTGCGTACTAAAAAATTAGTATCGCGCAAAAAAGCACTTCCAAGCGAAGCTGAACAAAGGATTGATAGCGGCCTTGCTTCTATTTACCAAAATGAAAACGGTCGCATGCCTGATATGAAAAAAATTGATATCAAAAAAAGGCATCCTGTGCTTGGTTTCATTATGGTTGTTTTAATAATCGGCTCGCTCATGGCGTTTGCCGCATGGATCGGCTTTTTTGTAGTACCAAATAGTGGAAGAGGCCAGGACAACCAAGTTTCTCTCAGCATCGAAGGACCTGATGCGGTTACTCTCGGTGCCACAACGACCTATAAAATTACCTATACTAATAATCAGGATACCGACATCACAAATGCCACTCTTGACATTTGGTACCCGGCTGGCTTTATTTACAATAGCAGCTCTGTCACACTGGGTAATGCTACTCATAATGAGGCAGCAATTGGTACGATTCCGGCTAACAGCGAAGGCACTATCACTATCACGGGGGTAACGTACGGGGCGATCAATCAAGCAGGCTCACTCCGACTCTCACTTAAATACCAGCCTAAAAATATCAACTCAACACTTCAAAAAACAGCTGATATGGTAACCACCGTAACCAATTCGCCTTTTACGGTTGCTATCCAAGCAGCTGATAAAATTAGCCCTGGTAGTCAAACTGAATTTACATTTGTTGTTAAAAACAATACTTCTGCCGGTTTTTCTGAATTGCGTCTAACCCCTGTCTTACCAGCGAATTTTGCCATCGCTTCCACAACTCCTGCACTGAGTGATGGTAAGCAGTGGATAATTAAAAATACTGCTTCCTCGACCCTAACAAATGCATCACCACGCACATTTGTTATTCGAGGCACCTTGAACGATGAAGAAGGTGGTACTTTCCCAATCAGGGCGAATCTTTCTATCGTAACTCCTGGAACAGGAGAGCTGTATAAAATTGTTGATAGTGGTGTCGAAAGCACTATTGTAAAAACTGGCACGCTGGTAAGCGTTGCTATAAACGGCAAGCTCGATAATCAGTCTGTAACACCCGGTAACACACTTAACTTTACCGTGCGTATTAAGAATACCAGCACCAGCGATATTAAAGATGTTTCTGCGCTTCTTGCTATAGATGGGCCATCGTATAAAAACCAAAGTATTCTTAAATGGTCCGCAATTACTGACAAATACGACGGCGACATAAAAGGAGAACAAATTAGTGAGGCACTCCGCCACGGCCAAATTAGCTGGACTAAGAAAAAAATACCAGAACTTGCCACGCTTAAGGCTGGGCAGGAATTAAATATCGACATCCAACTTCCCCTCAAAACTAATGACGATATTGATCTCAAAAACTTTACTGAATCCAAAATCACTAGTTTAGCTACGGTACTTTACACGGATGTAAGCGGAGCTCAAAAAACTGCCTCGGCTTCTCCCATCAATGTAACCATAAACTCCGATCTTAGTTTTGAAGCTCGCGACACCTCGACCACCCAAGGCGGACAGGAGGAGCACGCTATTAATTGGATTATCAATAACACTGTCCATCCGCTCAAAAACATAGTCCTCAGCGCAACAGTTTTTGGCAGTGTTGGAGCAATAAGCACTTCTACTGTTCCAGCTGGAACTGCGACTTTTGACACCACTACCAAAAAACTTACCTGGACTATTCCAGAGATGCCGGAGAGCGTCGATGTATTGGCCTGGCCCTTTACCGTAACACTGGGTAGCAAAAACCCTACTCAAAATACTTTAATTTCAAAAGTGACTATCACCGCCGAAGACACCGTTACCGGAGAAACACTTCAGCTTACGGGCAATGAGATTCCGCTGAAAGCACAATAGAAATAATTACTCTTCAGCTAAAAAATCACTAATTAATCTGGCTGCCGCGTCAAAATTTTCAGGCGGCAGCCACATAATTCGATCATCGCGCTTAAACCACGTTAGTTGTCGTTTGGCATACCGGCGTGTTGCTCCTTGAATTTTCTCCCGCACTTCTTTGAGACTGAGTTCCCCGCGCAAATAATGATCAATTTCTTTGTAACCAATACCCTTCATACTGGATAAATTCCACTGGTAATGCTGCCTGATTAAATCTTTAGTTTCTTCAATAATACCGTCTTCAAATTGACGCTTAATACGTTCATTAATGCGTTCGTTGAGCTCGCCCTGCGGGCGCCGTATTCCAAGCTGCAGCACCTCAAATAGAGGATCCCCCTTTAGTTGCTGCTCGGTAAAAGAATTACCGGTCAAAATTGCCACTTCTAAAGCACGGATAACCCGCTGCTGATTTTTTAGGTCAACTTTAAGGGCGGATTTAGGATCTATATTACGGAGGAGCTCAACGAGCTCAACCAAGCTTTTGCCTTCTAGTCCATCACGTAATTTTTTATTTGGCGCAACGGGTGGGAGGGATAAATTATCGATGAGTGACCACAAATAGAGCCCAGTTCCACCAACGATAAGAGGGACTTTGCCACGCTGAAATATATGACGAATCGCACTCAGTGCCGATTCTTTAAACTGCGCAAGTGTAAATTCTTCCCCCGGGTCAATCAAGTCCATCAAGTAATGTGGCACGCCTTCTACCACGTACGCGGATGTTCCGTCCACCTCCTGCCACACCCCTAAGGGCTTACCGGTTGCGATCGTCATTTTTTTATATATCTGACGCGAATCAGCCGAAATAATTTCACCATTAAACCGCTTGGCAAGTTGAATGCCAAGATCTGTTTTTCCGGAAGCGGTCGGACCGGCAAGTGCAATAATTTTCGGTAATTTTTCAATTGCCATAAACGTCGCAACTGTTAGAGCCTAGAAATTAACTACGAGCAGCTATTTCTTGAAGAAGCTTCTGTTTGAAATCTTCTTGCATCATTTTAAGTTGTTCTTCTTGCCCACGGACCCGAATCGTCCAGATTTCACCCGCCGCTTCTCGGTCACCGACAACGACAATGTAAGGATTCTTTTGTCCAGCGCTAGTACGAACTTTTTTACCAACTGTTTCATCGGCTTCATCGACAGATACTCTAATACCAGAATCTTTAAATATTTGAGCACACGCTTTAGCTGCTTCGATGTGTTTAGAGGAAACAGGTACAATCGCCAATTGAACTGGAGCTAGCCAGAGCGGAAAAGCACCACCATAATGTTCGATCAAAATACCCATAAAACGTTCTGGCGAACCAATAAGAGCGCGGTGAATCATAACCGGGTGTTTCTGACTACCGTCGCTGTCTACATACGTTAAGTCAAAACGCACTGCCATATTAAGATCAAGCTGTACTGTTGAAACTTGCCATTCACGACCCAGCGAATCAGTCGCCATAATATCCATTTTTGGTCCATAGAAAGCCGCCTCCCCTTCTACCGCTTGGAAATCAATCTTATTTTCTTCCAAAAGTTTGGTAAGGGTTGTCTGGGCCTTTTCCCAAGTAGCATCATCACCCAGATACTTTTCTTTTTGATGAGGATCACGGAGCGACAAACGAATAGAATACTTAAGACCATACGTAGTTAACGCTTTGGTGATTGCTCCGAGCACAGCATTAAATTCAGTTTCGATCTGGTCTTCACGACAAAAACAATGCCCATCATCCTGCGAGAAACAACGTAAGCGCGTAAGACCCGATAATTCACCTGGTCGTTCATCACGATACAAATTCGCAAAATCGGCGAAGCGAAGCGGCAGGTCCTTGTAGCTACGCATTTTAGAAGCATAGATCTGAGTGTGCTGCGGGCAGTTCATCGGTTTCAGATAAAATTCTTCTTCAGAATAATGCGATACAACACGAAACATATCGTCTTTGTACTTGTCATAGTGACCTGAAATCTTAAAGAGTTCTGCTTTGTTTACATTGGGAGTATGCACTTCTTCGAAACCAATCTGACTATTAAGCTCGCGTGAAAAACGAATAATTTCACTGCGGACCGCTGTCCCTCGCGGGGTATACAGTGGCATACCAGGACCAATTAAATCTGAAAAAACAAACAGGTCGAGCTCTTTACCGAGTTTACGGTGATCACGCTTTTTTGCTTCTTCCAAACGATTAAGATGCTCAGTTAATTCCTCTTGAGTTGGCCAGGCCGTACCATAAATACGGGTTAGCATTTTATTTTTTTCGTCCCCTCGCCAATAAGCTCCAGCGATCGATAGCAATTTAAAATGCTGCAAATCACGGCTGGGATTTTCACTATGTCCCCCACGACACAAATCAGCATAGTTTCCCGAGGTATAGAATGTTAATGTCTGCCCCTCACCTGCAAATTCATTAATTAATTCTTGTTTATACTCATTATCTTTATAAAACTCTTTCGCTTCTGCAGCACTTACTTCTTTACGTTCAAACCCTTTCCAGGTCGGCGCAAGCGCATGCATTTTTTCTTCGAGACGAATTAAATCTTCTTCGACAATTTTTTCAGCGCCGAAATCAAAATCATAATAAAAACCGTTTTCAATCGCCGGACCAATAGTACGCTTAGCCTTAGGCCATAATTCTAAAACTGCAGCAGCCAAAAGGTGCGCCGCTGAATGACGAAGGTGGTCGAGTTCTTCTTTATGCATAGTAAAAAATTATTGTTTTGAATAAATACTCGGCAAATTACGCTTGAGCTGCTTGTAATCAAGGCCGTAACCGATGACAAAATTATTAGGAATACTGAAACCAACATATTCAACCGGAACATCCAGCTTGGCGGATTCGTGCTTGTAGAGAAGGGTGGCCACACGGACACTTTTTGCCCCCTGATCAGATAGGTATCGGCGTAAAAAATTAACAGTTTGACCGCTATCAACTATATCTTCTACCACAACAACATCACGATCCATGAGCGGAATCCCCGGCTCCTGTACAAGCTCTATTGTGCCTGACGAAGCTTCTTCATTACCATAGCTCTTTACCCGAACATAATCAATCTCGAGGTCAATAGCAGTTACAGCTCTCACTAAATCCGCCAAGAAAATAACCGAACCTTTCATAACCCCCAGCATAACCGGTGTACTACCCGGCAAATCCCTTTCGATTTGGAGTGCAAGATCCTTGATGCGCTCTAAGATCGTGGCATTAGAATAAATCTCTTTAAAAACGGCCTGGTCAATTTTTAATGTATCCATAGGTAAAAAAATACCCCGATGTCTTTTATGAAGAGACATCGGGGTCTTATAGAATATAAGACGGTTCCACCCGAATAATTAACTTTGTGATGGGTTATTTTGTACACCTGACCGACAGTCAGTGCCAAGAGTGGTACCATGCCGTTTCACAGGCTGGGCTGGTTCTTAACTATATGTACTAAGCTATTTTTATCAAAAACAGAACAATCTGTCAAATACGCTACCGTAGTAAAAACCGCTCATTAATTCATGTTCTTGACTACTACTTTGATGCGGTCGGGGACGCTTGGCGCGCTTAGCATCCAGCCTGGTGAAAACTGCACATCAACACCCGATACATGATCCAAACTCAGAATATAACGCTGTATGTCTTCTTTCTTTTTGCCTAAAAAGTTCTTGGCAAGGAGCTTGTCGCCGTTAGAATCAAGTGTAACCACGACATCTTGAGTTACTGACAAATCTGCGGTACGACTGGCAACATCGTAAGAACCAATATTTACAACCGGGTCTTTATTAAGAGACAACAACTTTTCTGATGAACTGTCGAATTTAGTGCTTAAAGCATCGTTAAGAATTTTAGCAAGATCGGCAGCGTTATACGAAACTACCAAAAGCGTATTTGTGCCTTGTATGGTAAAATCAGCGACCTCATCCCCTGCCTTGTGATTGGCAGCAATATTCTCATTCATGAGAACTACGGCTTGACTCGTCGAAACGTCCTTAAGTGTCGCAAGAAAAGCATCTTTAACTTTATCCTTATAATCTTTAAGAGCGTTAGCAATATCATCATCGCTCAGAACGCCAACTTTCTTAGCTCCGCCAGACATTGGCGCGGCGCTTACCGCGTAAATAGTTTTCTGTTTCTCTTCAGCAAGTCCGGGGATAGTAAACTGACTAGCCGCAATATCACTCTCGGCTCCTGCCTTATCTGCATAGACGGTTGCACTGACTTCACCATTTGCCGGCACAATCACCGTATCGGAAAGACGGAACAAAATACCGCTGGCTGTAAGTAACCGGGTAGTTTTAATAAGTGTCTGAGGGGTCCCGGTTTTATTATAAATAGTCACCTGTCCACCGCTACTTCCTTCAATAACTTTGGTACCGGTTGGATAATATGTATTTGACCAGGCAAAAGATGTAGAGCTCACTGTTCCGGGAATCGTTTGGCCTCCAGCATTATCGGGGGTAACTTTAACGGTCAAGGGGACTGTTTGGCTGTCTTGTTTTGAAACGACAACAATAGTTGCTTTTTTAGAAGTTATAAAAACCACAACCCCTAAAATAATGACGGTTAAAAACAAAAAAGAGAGGGCGATAATTTTATAAAAGCGTACTGGCGGCTCTGGAGCCGGACTTGTTTCCATGCGACGGATCATCATAGATTTTCAAAAGACTTAAAAAATTTAAGGTGTATTCAAAGTATACCACATTGTCAATAAAAAAGAACTGTGCACAGAGTCTCGTGACCTACTCGGTGACACGAAACACTTCTTCGACACTGGTAATTTTGTCGAGCGCTTTGAGGAGACCGTCCTGTACCATCGTTACCATACCATTTTTGACTGCTAATTCTTCGATCAAGTACTCCGAGACCTGAGCGCTTAAAATAACCTCTTCAATCTCCTTGCTCATGGTAAAAATTTCGTAAATACCAATACGGCCTTTATACCCGAGACCACTGCACACTTCACAACCCTTTCCCATATAAAAATGAAGGTTGGCAACATCGATATTTTTCTTTTCTGCTTCTGGCAGCGAGCTGAACACTTTTTGTACTCGCTCGGCTTGTTCTGGCGTTAAGGCTTTTTCTTCACGGCACACTTCACAAATACGGCGCACTAAACGCTGACCAATAACTGAGTTAAGCGCTGGAGCCAATAAAAACGGTTTTACACCCATCGACAAGAAACGTGGAATGGCGCCGGACGCACTGTTGGTATGGATGGTCGAAAGCATCAAGTGACCCGTAAGGGCGGTCTGAATCGAAATCTCAGCGGTTTCAAGATCGCGGATTTCACCAACCATACAAATATCTGGGTCCTGACGCAAAATACTTTTGAGTCCTTTGGCAAACGTATAGTCGTGCGATGACTCCACCTGACTTTGATTAATTCCTTCCATCTTAATTTCGACCGGATCTTCAAGGGTAATAATATTTACCCCCGGTTTATTAAGCGTGCGCAAGATAGCGTACATTGTGGTTGTTTTACCAGAGCCCGTTGGACCAGTTGTAATAATCATGCCGTTTGGGCGTTCGATTTCGCGTTTTAAACGATCATGAGCATCCCCGCGCAGACCCAAGTCATCAAAAGTAACCCCTTTACTACCACTATGCAAAATACGCATTACAACACTCTCTCCATATGTCGTTGGCATCGTGGAAACGCGCACATCGAGACTGCCCGACGTTACTTTGAGCGTAACACGTCCGTCCTGTGGACGCTCCGAAACATTAATTTTAAGTGCTGCCAAAAGTTTGATACGCGAGATAAAGCGCTTCCATTGCTCTTTCGGGAGCGTGGCCACATCATGTAAAACACCGTCAATACGATACCGAACAGCAATGCCGTTCTCTTCCGCCTCCACGTGCATATCTGAAGAATTCACCTTCAAAGCCGAGGCAATCATCAGTGTCAGAATATCTGTGATTGAAACATTTTTAAACTTTTCTTGGAGACTCGATAAATTATCGATACCAACACCAAATTTTGCAAGCTCTTCATCGGTAATATTAATATCTTTGGTCACCGGTTTAACAATCGGCAAGTTGGCGTAGAAGCTAAGCGCTTTTTCGAGACTATGTTCGGAAACAATATACACCCCTACTCGCGCATGCACACGCTCCCCGAGCTGGTAGGCCAACTCGTCAATTTCTTTGGTTTTTTCAAGCGCACCCAGGCGCAACTCGTCACCATTATAAAAAAAGCAAACTACCCGCTTTTCACGAGCTTCTGCTTCTGGCAAGACGCGCAAGGCTTCTGCGGATATTGGGAAACCAGTTAAATCAAGATACGGGAGGCCGTATGACGCTGCCATAACTGCGACCAAATCTTCTTTTTCTTTAAGACTGATCGCCTTCATTTTTTCATCAAATTTGCCTTCGGTGCTATCAACATCAACCACAGGCGGAGGCGTAGCAAGCGCTTTTCCTCCGGTTATTGGAGGTGTTTTGCCAGTATTTTTTTTTACCAGATCATTAATTGAGGGAAAATCAGACATACAGCGTAAAAGTTAGTTAACCCGAATCGTGCGTTCAACAAAATTAATAATACGACTTGCTACGCCCTGGTGGTGCATACGCATGAAGAAATACATCCAAGCACTCGTAGTAAATGCGTTAAAAAGAGCGCCAAGAATGGCTACGAGCACGCCAAACAAAAACACAGCGACGACAAGACCTACCGCAAAAAGCCCAAAGGAACCTGTAAAACCAGCAGTAACCCAAATAAACCATGATGGGATAAGCGTAAGAAGTGCTCCAATATAAACAACCCCATACAAAGCAAGGCTACACGCGACCAAAATAAGACTTAGTTCCAATGACACAAGAACATGCTCTTCAAACAAACGAAACCCTTCTACCAAACCAGCTAGCAAGGAAAAATTATACTCTACAATGTAACCGGCTGCGTAAATAGTGACAGCGGAAACAGCGAGCATAAGGAGACCCGCAATACCAATCGTAATAACTGTAGCAAAAAAACCACTTACCGTTTCGGCTTTAAATATGCTGAGAAGATAAAAAGTTACGACCCAGAGTCCGCCACTAATAATCTTTTGAATAATATTAAGGCTGAGGAGCGGCCAAAACCGACGCACTGATTTATGCCACGCACGAGCGAGACGAGGCGGAGTTTCGTTTTTAAAATAATCCGCTGCTGCCGCAATAAGTGCTCCCTGACTCAAGACACCCATAACGAGTGCCAGGACACCAATCGCCAGCATAATAACTAAGAGCCAGCTAAATAATAACCCTTCTTCAACCGTAGTAATTTGCCAAACCGGCCAACTCGCTGGCCAGGAAATAAAACTTATGGGAGAAGCTGTATTTGTACCTAACAAAAAAAGCTGCCCTACAAAATGATTTAATCCGAACTGCCCAACCAAGAGCGCCAACAAGCCAAAAATCCAGACAATTTTATTGTGCCAGACAAAGCGCCACGATTTAAGGAGGGCCCGTCCATAGCTTGGCTCACGCATACCAATCGCGATTAAAAAATATAAATAATTTTTGAGTACCAGTAGTATACCACACTTTTACAGGTAGTTACATATTGACACGCCCTTGCCACCACCACACATTTCTCCATTAAAAAACAGGGCGATTAGTACTACCATTCGAGCAGACAAGAGACCCGTATTCGCTTAACGGATCTCGCTAGCTGGCGGGCCGCTCTCCTCACTATTTAAAAAATCCCGCGTTCAATCGAATACGGGATTTTATGTTATCAGATTTTACGCTTGATTTTCCAAAACAACTTCTGATTTCTTTGGCGGCTCACCCATGATTGCTTTAATCTCGTCTTGTTCAATCGTTTCTTTTTCAATAAGTGCGGCGACCATACGTTCCATGGCTGCTTTATTTTTGGTCATTACGTCGCGCGCTCGAGTTTCGGCTTCTGAGATAAGCGCCAGCACTTCCTGATCAATAATCTCGGCCGTCTTATCACTATAATCCCGTTCGGCATGTGATTCACCGCCAAGGAACACCATGCCTTCACTTTCACCGAAGGTACGTGGTCCCAGTTTCGTACTCATACCATACTGCGTCACCATGCCGCGAGCGAGCTTGGTAGCGTTGCGCAAATCGCTTGATGGGCCGGTTGAAATATTACCGTCACCAAAGACCATTTTTTCGACGACGTAGCCGCCGAGCGACATTGCCAGATCGTCGCGGAATTGAGCAAGCGTATGATAATGCTTGTCTTCGGCCGGCATTTTGAGCGTATACCCGCCAGCTGAACCGCGCGAAATAATCGACACTTTGCGAACAGGGTCACAATTTGGTAAGAGGTACCCAACGATCGCATGCCCTGCTTCGTGGTAGGCAGTAACTTTTTTATCATGATCCGAAATAACCCGGCTCTTGCGTTCAGGCCCGAGTAAGACTTTTTCAATACTTGGTAAAATTTC
The DNA here is from genome assembly GCA_964510495.1 of uncultured Gammaproteobacteria bacterium. Taxonomy (GTDB): domain Bacteria; phylum Patescibacteriota; class Patescibacteriia; order Magasanikbacterales; family GWA2-37-8; genus CAZECR01. The sequence goes on along the minus strand of CAZECR010000001.1, from coordinate 17,341 downwards.
GTTTTCAGTAATTACTTTCAATCCTTTGCGCACCGTTAAAATCGCCGCTTCATTCAAAAGATTGGCGAGATCAGCACCCGAGAATCCTGGAGTACGTTCGGCTACTTTACGCATTGAAACCTCGGGCGCAAAAGGTTTACCAATCGCATGAATCTTCAAAATTTCTTCGCGGTCGCGAATATCTGGCATATCGATTGTCACTCGGCGATCAAAACGACCTGGGCGAAGGAGTGCCGGATCAAGCACGTCGGGACGGTTCGTAGCCGCCATAATAATAACACCGAGATTAGGTTCAAAACCATCCATCTCAACTAAAATCTGGTTGAGGGTTTGTTCGCGTTCGTCATGTCCACCACCCATACCAGCACCACGCCTACGACCGACCGCATCAATTTCATCGATAAAGATAATAGCTGGGGCAGCCTTTTTTGCTTTAGCAAAGAGGTCGCGCACACGGCTCGCACCAACACCCACAAACATTTCTACAAACTCAGAACCACTCATGTGAAAAAACGGCACATCGGCTTCACCAGCCACCGCTTTCGCAAGTAAAGTTTTACCGGTACCCGGGGTACCTGTCAGCAAGACGCCTTTAGGAATCTTTGCCCCAATTTCCGCAAACTTTTTAGGATCTTTCAAAAAATCGACAATTTCCACGAGTTCTTCTTTGGCTTCTTTAGCGCCAGCAACATCTTTAAATGTTTTCTTGTCTTTGTCGTCTGGCTTCACCTGACGCGGATTGCTCTGTCCAAAACCCATGGCTTTATTGTTCATTCCCTGCATGCCGCGAGTCATGAAGTACAGAAACCCGAGCAACATGAGTACCGGCAAAGCCGGCAATACCAAATTGGCCAGCCAAAACTTCCACGAACTCTGATCTTTAATTTCTACCTGTAATTTTGCACGGGCTTCATCGGTTACGCCATAATTTTTCATGATGTCGCCAAACGATTCCTGAGCTTCTTTTTTCACTTGCTGCGGAGCAGCTTTGGCATCGTTAAGCTCAATACTGAGCGTATCACCTTGAACCACGATCTTCTTAACCTTGCCAGCATTAATCTCTTCGGCCAACTGATTAACACCAACAATCTCCGGCTTCTGCGCGCTATTCCATTTAACAAGGCTAAGACCACCAGCAATCAGGAGTAATGCCCCAAAAATGAGTAAAAAATTCTTTAAAAAATCTTTCATAAATAAGACTAATGAATTATACCGTTCAGCTAGCATACAGGCTTTTAGCCAAGAAATCAAGGCGTACAGAAGGGCATATCTTAGCCAAAATAAAGCTCAATTGGGTTGACAAAACGCTTGAAATGTGCTTGCATGGGCTGTTTACAGCAAATATGTTATACTATAATAAAAATTCTTTATGCATACTTTTCGACGTGGCGCGCATTCTTCTGAAGCCTACGCGGCAACAAATAGACTCGACAGCTCCCAGCAGCCTAGGGACCTCAGCCGGAAGGAGCTTTTTGAGCTGCATAAAAATTTGGAACGTAGAGAAGGGATGCCGGGAGCGTGCATCTCACTCGGAGCCCAAGACGAAGAGATGCTCATCACAAAATGGGAAGAATACCGCGAACAATTTCCGGATGACAGTATAGCGGACCAGATCATTAGACTGAAAGGTATCTATCACCATATTACTCAAAAAGAGAATCAGCCCATAGAACTTTCAGAACCAAAAAAAGAAAGGACAGCAACACAGCCTTACAAACCAGCCAAACCAGAAACCCTTTCCGAGCAAGCTCTACCAAAAAAACATATTCTTTGGCGAGCAACTACGGTGGATGAGCTATACGATTTACTCACTCAAGAACCGCCTGAATTATCGATGCATCGCACAGCCGAAGCATTGGGTCCAAAAAAAGTTCATACCCTGCTTGTCCCAGAAGCGATGCTTGCTATTCTTCATATCGCCCAAGGCGAAATGCTATCCCCTCAAGAAGAAAAAATTTTAAATTCTACCGAACAAAAGCAACTTCATGAAATATGGAAAAATAATCATCAAAAGGGATACAGCTTGCGTAACGACCTTGCTGATTTAGAGGAAATATATAAAATTTTTATCGAGAAAAGGAAACGAAAACAAAATGCCGATAAAATTCAACACGATCTTGATCTAGGAAAGGAAACTCTTGAAGCGCTCCTAAGACAACTAGAACGTGGAAATAAAAATAATTCTTTTAGTGTTTTTAACGAAGAAAATACAAATATTCTGCAAAAAAAATGGCAGGAGTACCGGAAAAAATATCCTACTGAAACGTATTCGGACCAACTTTCTCACTTAACCGTACTTTGTAGACAGCTTAAAATCCAAGAACATTTTAACAAACCAGAATTGGCAGATGTTGATACTTTAAATACCCCCGAAAAACAAAAGTCATACCAGGAAAGACACCAGCTCATGGGTGAATTCCGAGTATACAGTCCTGACGCCACAATTAATTTCTATAACATCACCCAAGAACAATACCAGAAATTAAAAGAAGTAGTTACCAGCACAGCTGATACAAAAAAAATTGCTGAAGAATTATGGTTAACTGCCAACGAAATAGAATGGATGCGTGACACACTTGAAGCACATCCCACTAAAGTTCACCCTGATAACCTGGAGGCTATTTTACGGGCCTTGTTCCAAAGAGTCCAAAAAGCAAAATTACAAAAATTATCTGAGAACATTCCGATTGAAAAACAACATAACTGGGATACGCTGAGCGATAAAATTGCGCGTGAAAAAAAGGCAATGCAAGATCAGATAAACAATCCGCAATTTGGTGAATTAACACCGGGCGAAAAATTAGATAATGAATCGCGTTTAAACATTCAAGACGCCGGCTTAACCCTAAGCAGACAGATTGCTTATAGCAACATCCGTACTATGGCTTTCCCTGGATTTGAAAAAATCATGCGTGAAGAATTACAAGAACGAAGAAATCAGTTAGACAGACATCTTCGCGAATTCCCGCTTTACACAAGACCCCTCAACGAAACTGAAAAGGAAAATCTAAAGAAAGATGCAGCGCAAAATTTAAAAGATACCGCTGAATCACTTAAAAAGTCACAAGAAAATATCGACAAATTACGTAGAAACTTATCTGAGCGCAGAGCATCAGAAAAAACAATAACTATGGCTCCTGAAGAAATATCCAAAGCTCTGGGAGAAACCCAGTACGACGACCTTCCACAAAAAACAAGCAAACCTCCCAAAGCACCAAAGGTAAATTCCCCTGAGTCACAATTCTCACTCTAAAAAAACACCCGCTCACAATCGAGCGGGTATTTTTTAATTGCATCTTTTACTCAGCAGCTTTTTCTGCTTCTGGAGTTTCAGTTTTAGCTGGAGCTACTTTGCGTCCGCTTTTGCCTTTCACACCAACAGCCTTGAGGCCAAGACGGTGTTCAGCTGGTTCGAGCGACATGATTTCGAAGTCCATTTCCTGTCCAATTTTGAAGTGTTCGTTAATATTGGCCAGTGGAGTATCGGAGAGTTCTGAAATATGAGCCAAGCCATGGATGTCCTTGTCGAGGCCAACCATGAGACCGAACGGTTCGATCTTAAGGATTTTACCTTTAACAACTTCACCCTGTTTGTATTTATCCTTAACGCTCTTCCATGGATCGTCCACGAGGCGTTTGATGGAGAGATAAATCTTGGAGTGATCGAGCTGGATAATTTGGGCTTTGACCTTGTCCCCTACCTTTACAACATCTTTCGGGTGATCAATACGCTGCCAAGCGATTTCGGAAATGTGTACCAGGCCTTCGAGTCCTTCACCAAATTTGATGAATGCACCAAATGAAGTAAGGGCGCTGATTTCGCCGTTAACAACGTCACCAACTTTGTAGGATTCGAGTACCGCTTTCTGAGAATCTTCCCAAACTGCGCGTTCCGAGACGATGAGTTTTTCTTCTTTCTCATCAACATCGATAACTTTTACTTCGAGTTCCTGACCAACAATTTCACGTAGTTTATCGAGAATGCGATTCTTGTCGCCGCCGGTAACGCGTGGGTAGTGGTCTGGGTTAAGCTGCGACACTGGCATAAAACCAGCGAGGGCTTCAACCTGCATCATGAGACCACCTTTATTGGCCGACACAACTTTACCTTTAATAGTAACGCCGTCTTTCATGAGTTTAATCATGCCGTCCCAAGCCTTCTGGTAGCCGGCAATGCGGAACGAGAGTTCCATTTCACAGTTTTCATTTTCAAGTTCAACCACAGTCGCTTCGACTTCGTCGTTAACACGGAGCCCAGAGTACTCGCGAGATTCAGCAAAAAGTTCACGGCCACGAACGACACCGGTTGTCATGCCTTCAACGTCAATGTGAATTTCGCCTTTATCTACCGAAAGTACCTTACCCTTAACAATCGCCCCAACTTTTGGGATTTCAGTAAAATGGCTCTGAAGGAGGGCCTTAAAGTCTTGTTTTTTAGCTGTTTTATCGTTATCGGACATAAAAAAAATACTGTTTATCCCGCTTGGCTAGGCCTAAGTCGAGTGCTGCTCGCTAAAATGGAGCTGCTTCAAGTACTTATATGTATAGACGTAAAGTAACACTGTTTTGCTTCGCTGTCAAGGCTTGCGGCACCTGAAACGGTATGCTAGAATAACCGCACTCTTTAACCACATTTACTGTATGCACCTCTCCTGGCTCGGTCAAACCTGTCTTAAATTACAGACCAAACAAATGGATGAAGACGTCGTTATTCTCTTTGATCCGTACAAACCTGAAAAGGGTGATTTTCCTCGTAGTTTTAGCCCCAGCGTCGCCCTGTACTCGCACCGCGAAGACAATAGCGCCACCCTCTCGCAAGACCCTTTTATCATCAGCACCCTTGGCGAATTCGACATCAAAGGCGTCCTTATTAGTGCCTGGCCCGGCCCAAACGAGACCGTTATTTTTAAAGTTACTGCCGAAGGCATGTCGCTCGTGCACCTTGGCGCCATTCAAGAACAGCTTTCAGCTGATCTGGTTGAAAAACTGGGTAAAATTGATATCCTTGCCCTTGGCGTTGGTGGTGAAAAAAAATATCTTTCCCCAAGCGCGGCAGCGGAAGTTATTAACGAACTTGAACCTCGTGTTGTTATCCCTATGGGGTACGCCTCCGACAGCGACCCTGAGGTAAAACCCGTGGAAGATTTTATTAAGGCGAGCGGACTCAAAGCAGCGGTAACCGATAAGAAAGTTATTCTCAAAGCCAAGGACCTACCTCAAGAAGATATGCAACTCATGGTCTTGGAAAAAAATATTTAATACGCACCAAACGGGAACGTACAGTAAGGGGGCTCAAGAAGCAACGGATACACCCGTGTTTCTTTTTCTCCTTGAGCCCGCCTCATGCGCTCATTCGTATGCCACGAAAAAAAATTATTTCTGAAACTGCTGCCAAACCAAAACGCTCCATGCGTAAAAGCGCAGCAAAACCAATGCCGAGCCTGGTTTTTAATGAGGCAAACTTTAAAGAACCTAAAAAACAAACTGCCCAGCAAGCATCCTTTGAATCTGAAAAAGCGACTCCGGAGGAGATTCGATCCTATGAACGTTTTGTTGCCCATAACCGGAGCGCTAAGCGCTACCTCTGGGTGGGCGTCATTTCGTTTATGATCATCATTGGTGTACTATGGGGCTGGTCGCTCAAACTTCAGATCAGTTCGTTCCGTTGGACCGGATCACCGGAGCAAGAACTCATTGAGGCAAATCAAAAAAACTGGCAGAACGCTTTTGCTCCCAGAAATCAAACAACGAGCACACCATCACCCCAGGAAAAAATTAAAGAAGCGCTTGCGCTGATTGTTGCAAACTCAAACAGCACTACCACTGCCAGCTCAACCCCAACAACACCAAACTCTACTACTACCAAACATTAGCTATTGAATAGTACCCCGTATGTCCCAGCAACCCAAATTGATTGTCCAGGAAGCCGGCAAGATCACGCCCGCTGCTATCGTTGACGAAATTAAACAGTCGTACCTCGAATACGCCATGAGCGTTATCGTTTCGCGCGCCCTCCCCGACGTTCGCGACGGACTTAAACCTGTACACCGCCGTATTCTCTACGCCATGTGGAAAATTGGTTTACGCCATAACGCGAAGTATCGTAAATCCGCCAATGTAGTCGGTGAGGTGATGGCCAAGTACCACCCTCACGGTGACAGCGCCATCTACGACTCACTCGTCCGTATGGCTCAGGATTTTTCCATGCGCCATCAATTGGTGAACGGCCAAGGAAACTTTGGCTCCATGGACGGCGACGCAGCGGCTGCTATGCGTTATACCGAAGCGAAGCTTACGGCTGCAGCCGAAGAAATGCTGCTTGATATTGAAAAAGAAACAGTTCGATTTATTCCAAACTACGACGGTTCGCATATTGAGCCAACCGTTTTACCAACCAAAATTCCGAACCTGCTCCTCAATGGTACGATGGGCATCGCTGTTGGTATGGCGACCAGTATTCCACCCCACAACCTGAACGAACTTTGTGACGGTGTTATTAAACTGATTGAAAATCCAGAAGCTACTGTCGAAGACTTAGCCGAGGTCATCAAAGGACCGGACTTTCCAACTGGCGGTATTATTTATAACAAAAAAGACATTCTTTCGGCCTATGTTACAGGCCGCGGCGGTATTGTGATGCGTGCAAAAGCTGATATTAAAGAAACTAAAGCCGGACAATTCCAGATCATTGTCACCGAAGTCCCCTACCAGGTCAACAAAGCCGAAATGATCGAAAAAATTGCAACACTGGTACAAGAGAAAAAAATCGAAGGCATTAAGGACCTGCGCGACGAATCCAACAAAGACGGTGTTCGTGTGGTGGTTGATCTCAAAAAAGATTCTTACCCGAAAAAAATTCTCAACCAATTATTCAAACTAACTGCGCTTCAGACCACGTTTCACGTAAATATGCTCGCGCTGGTTGACGGTATTCAACCACGCGTCCTCAACATTAAAAATGTTCTCGAAGAGTTTATCAAGCACCGCCGCGTCGTTATTCGCGCTCGCACGGAATTTGACTTGAATAAAAACAAAGAGCGCGCCCATATTTTGGAAGGTCTCAAAATCGCGCTTGATAAAATTGATCTTGTTATCAAAACAATTCGCGCTTCCAAAGACAAAGACGAAGCAAAAGTTGAACTGATGGACAAATTTAAATTTAGCGACCGCCAGGCAACAGCCATTTTGGAAATGCGTTTGCAACAGCTCGCTAACCTGGAACGCCAAAAAGTTGAAGACGAGTTAGCCGAGAAAAAAGCGATCATCAAAGAGCTCGAAGCAATCCTTGCTTCGGAAGCTAAAATCTTGGGTATTGTTAAAACTGAAACTGAAGAAATTAAAGCAAAATATGGTGAGGAACGCCGCACCCAGATTATCGCTCATGGAATCAAAGACTTCACAGTTGAAGACCTCATTCCTAATGAGCCAACCATCATCATGACCACGACCGATGGCTATATCAAACGCTTACCTCCTGATACCTTCCGCCAACAATCTCGCGGCGGTAAGGGTGTTATCGGTGTAACCACTAAAGAAGAAGAATCCGTTGAGCAGCTTCTCACTACCAATACCCACGACAATATTCTCTTCTTCACTAACCGTGGCCGCGTCTTCCAATTGTCTGCCTACGAAATACCTCAGGGCAGTCGCACCGCCAAAGGCCAGGCCATGGTTAACTTCTTGCAGCTTGCGCCAAATGAAAAAGTAAGCACCATGCTTTCGATGACCGACCTGACTGACCTCAAATATTTGGTTATGGTAACCAGAAAAGGGCTTATTAAAAAGACCGCTCTTGAAGATTATGCCAATGTTCGCCGCAACGGTCTTATCGCGCTCAAACTTCGTCTCGACGACAGCATGGAATGGGTTCGCCCGTCGAGCGGCTCTGACGACATCATGATCGCTACCAAAGAGGGTCAGGCTATTCGTTTCAAAGAAAGCGATGCCCGCTCCATGGGTCGCACTGCAAGCGGTGTGCGCGGTATCCGCCTCCACGGTAACGACGAAGTTATTGGCATGGATACGGTTGACCCTAAAAATAAAAGTATTGAATTTTTGACGATCGGTGAAAATGGACTCGGTAAGCTCACTGAAATTGCGAGCTATAAAGTACAGGGTCGTGGTGGCAGTGGTATTAAGACCGCCAAAGTCAGTGAAAAAACCGGCTTCGTCATTCATGGCAGCGCCATCGATACAGCCAAAGCTGATGAACGCGATATCGTCATGATGTCCGCCAAAGGCCAAGTCATTCGCATGCCGTTTAAATCAATTCCGTCGAGCGGACGTGCCACACAAGGAGTTCGCCTCATGCGATTCAAAGAAGAAGATGATAAAGTCGTGAGTGTAACATTAATTTAAAAAAATAAAATCACCCCGAAAATACCGGGGTGATTTTTTTTAGGAAAGGAGAAGAAGGAAGGAAGGCGGGGGGGGTGAATTAGGCGGGGGTGAGCGGGCGAGGAAAACTGCGACGAAAAGGCCGGAGCACACGTTCGACGTCCCAGAACCCGGGGGCTCTATCAGGCTTGAGCCCTATCCAGCTGTCGGACACCACTTCGCCAGTTTGCTCGCTGCTGAGCGGGTAGTAGCGCTTGATGCCACCGGCTGTAGCAACTGAATAGCCACTCACAACTTTCTCTTTGTTGTAGCTTATCCAAGCCAGCTTCCAGTTCCGGGTGTAAGCAGGGAGCACCTCGAACAGCACACCTTTGGCCGTGCTGCTTTTGAGTGACCACTGACCGAGCAATCGCAGACCACGGTGATTCCAGATCACCACCGAAGCATTCTCGGCACCGGTTCCCATAACCACGTACACGAGGCCAGCAGGCTTCTTTGTTTGATCACGCAGCGCTTTAAAACACGCTTCGCGACCCCGGTAGTCAGAACAGAAGACGCCTTGAGGAAGGCGCGATAGTTTGCGAAATTCTTGTCCTTGTTTTTCTACTTTTCGCAAACGTCTTTGAGACGTTTTCTTTGTGGTGACTACTGCGTCAACCTGAGCTTCGCTTTGCATTTCCATCCTCCTATAGGGTACTACTAGATTAAAAAAGATCTTCTGTCAAGACGAGTATAATAAAAATCTTTTAAAAAACATCTCGGATTGCTGAGATGTTTTTTATTTTTTCTCCTCAAAGTCAGTCCCTCCCTATTCTATCTTCAAAAAAATTGAATACAGAATAGGGCGACCTTGAGGAGATAAATAGTGTAGGCCACCCAATGACAAGGACTATTTATTTCCGAGCCTACTGGCTTCCCAGCAGTGGAGCAAGTGCGGGTGCGGCTTGGGCAGCACGCTGGCCAGCTGCTCGCAGCAGAACTCCGGTTCCAACTCCGGCAGCTGTTGCCGGAGCAACACCAGACACGACAGCCGCACCGAGTGTGAGCGGGGCTGCTGCCCTCCGTAGCGCTTCACCGGCGCCGCAGGATCTGCGGAGCGGATTGCCGCTGTCGCCGAGGCAGTTGGGGTAGGAAACGAACGGTCCCACGCGAGGACGAGTATCCGTGGTACCCAGGTTGGGGGCACTTGGAGCCACCGCTGGACGTCCTCCCAGAAGAGGAGTTGCCACCAGAGGGCGCGACGGAGGGGGCGAGCTACCAAGCTGTGGAAGGATAGGGCGGCCAGCAGGAACAGGAAGAGGTGTGAGACTGTCCCGGTGAAAAGTCGTCTTAAGCTTGCGCTTACCTTTTGCTCTCAACAACTCTTCATCAAAGACCTCGCTGACCTCAGGGATCTTACCCAGAGCTCGCACCAGTTGATCCGTTTCCGAAAGCTCTGGCACATACCCCTTTGCCTTAGCAGTCTGTAACTTTTGTGCCCTAATATCCTGTTTTGCCGCTTTACGAGACTCGACCTGTAATTCGCGCGGTGTGAGCAAAGGCTGGCCAGGATATTTATCGGCGATCTTCGCTTGCCACTCGCCGAACCTCCTTGCTTGTTTTACCGTATCAGCCTGAAACTGCCGTTGACCCTCAAGCCTGATTCTACCTCGATCAACGGCGGTTGGATCAAGCCTGGGCCTTGGCTGAGCGTTGGCTATTGCCGTCAAAAACAGCAACACGCTAACAATGTACATGTTTTTCATGTCTTCCACCTCTCACTCAGAACCGAGTGAGTTAAAATTGTGCAGCAAGGCTAGCAGCTCCAGACAGAAAAGTCAACACTATGTACACTATAAGCACCTTAAATCACTATTTTAAAAAATAAAAAGCCCGATAGATACCGGGCTAATTAAGTAGTATTTTTTCAGCAAAGCAATCCATAAACTCATTACGCTCCCCAAAGTCAAATCCCTCCCTACTCTAGTTTCAAGACACTTGAATACAGAATAGGGCGACCTTGGGGAGATAATTGTAGAGGGCCGCTGGTAAAGAACAAAAGTTAGTTGCTGATGGTCGTGTTAGCGACCGGCGAGCGCGGGGGCGAGTACGGCGCCGGCTTGGACAGCGCGCTGGCCAGCCGCCCGCAGGAGAAGAGCGCCTGCGGGTGCAGTGCCACCTGTCGCAAGACTACCCACCACGGCAGCGCCAACGGTGAGCGGCGCCGCTGCCCGGCTCAGCGCTTCGGCGCCGGTGCAGGATCTTCTACCCGGTCCTCCAAAATCGCCGAGGCAGCCGGGGTAGGCAACCAGGGCTCGTCGCTGGCTCGTGCCATCGTTACCCTGGTTGTTTCCGCTGCCAGCGCTCGGGCCTCCACCAAGGAGCCCGCTGCTGCTTCCACCCTGACCACCACCTCCACCCGGGGGCGGAGCGAGAAGCAGGCGTGGCGGAGCCGGGTCGCGCGTTGCAGCAACCCGCTGGCGGAAGGCGTTTCGTTGAGGGTCGGCTGCTTGGACGCGACCGCCCTGAGACGCAGGGCCATCACGGCCTACGCCTGCCTCTGCCGCCCTGTCGGCGGCTACACGCTGCTGTTCGCGAAGCTGATCACCTGACAGTGCCTTTTTGAACTCCTTGACACCGGGCATCTGGTGAAGGTTCCCACAGGTACTGCACCGGGCTGTCGGCACTAACGCCCCGGGCCGGGTCGGATCGTTGAAAACGGTCCGACCGAATGTGGCGCGATACGCCTTTCTGGCCGAATCAGATCTGCGTACCTCCCAGCGCCTACCCACCTCGAGCACGCCCGTGCGCCCCTGCTCGGTACACGTCGGACAAGCCGGTGAAGTGGTCGGCGCATTCGGGGGAAGTAGGATCGACCTCCCTGCACCCGGCGGCGGTGTCTGTGCCACTGCAGGCACAGCGCCGAGCGCGAAAAGCACAGTCAACATCATCAACAAACGTTTCACGGTTCCTCCTTCCAGCTTCTGCTGGTTTTGTGTAAAAAAAATACTGACATAGTTGCGTTCATCTGTCAACCCTTTTAAACAAAAATTAAAAACAGGCCTTAGACCTGTCTTACGCGTGTTCTCGGCGCGAATCGAACGCGCATTACCAGCTTCGGAGGCTAGTGTCCTATCCATTAAACGACGAGAACATTTTTTTAGATTAATCTGCGAAGCTTTCGCAGAAGCTGATATATCCTATACTTCGTCGGCTGAAGAATCAAGTCAAATGTACCCGGCAGCTCAAGCACACTCCCCCCAAAACCAAGTTTGAAGCGAGTGACACCACCATACTGATGCTTCGGATCATATGCATAATCATTATCCGATTGTTCCTTGTTCCTTGTTCCTTGTTCCTTCGAACTCGGAGCAATCCCAAAAAAATCATATTTTTCATACCCCAATTTTTTTCCAAGTTTAACCCCCTCCCACTGGAGTAAATACGGCGCCATAAGCGAGCGATATTCGTGATCAGATGCTCCATAGAGATACGTGAAAGTATTTCCTGAACCAACAAACACTGCTGTCGCAATATCTTTTTCTTCATACACCGCCGTAAGTTGCAAGCTAAGCTTCGAATCAAAAATCGCTCGATAATGTTTTTCTTCATGCAAACGAAAGCCGTCGCGCTCCCCTGTTTTTTTCATTAAAGCGATAAATGTTTCGTAGTTTTTTTCTGAACTTATTTGTATATTTTTCTTTTCGGCCAAGCGAATATTATACCGAGTTTTTTGATGCATAGCAGCCAGCAGTTTTTCTTCTGTTTTGCCGAGCTCAAGAATTATAGTAGTGCGAGGATTAATGTCAATCGAAGTTTGCAGCTTGTATCTTGTAGCCTGTAGCTCGGATCTTTCTTGCGGCTCTATCCTAAAAAACAAACAATTCTTTTTTTTCAAATAGGCACCCAGCACCTCAAGCACTTTTGTTCCTTGTTGCTTGTTCCTTGTTCCTTCCGGGAACACTGGCCCTTTGGGGCAAAAAGCATACTGCCAACCAAACGGCAGGCTACTATATACCACCTGCAGCTGGGCGAGCGTGACACCCCCTTCGACAACCCGTAAGCGCTCTACAAGCTTCCCTTCAGTAATTAAAATGTCACCCCATTCCCACGCTTGGGGAAAAGAGTTAGTTTTCCAGTTCTTTGCATCGTTTTCGAGCACTATTTCCATATAATTTCCTCAATACTACCTGAGAAGAGGCTAAAAATCAATTATTTCGGCTCTTCAGAGCCTTTCTCTTGCCAAATTGGCTTATTTAGTGTATAGTCATACTACTTTAGTACAAATTACTAATATCTACTTACTAATAGCTCCGTATGGGTTTACCCGGTCATCGTCGGACATCCTCTGACAAACGCAAACGCGCAGCTCATTTCGCGCTTACCGAAATGACGATCCAAAAATGTCCTAAGTGCCAACAGCCGATTCTTCCGCACCGCGCTTGCACTAACTGTGGCATGTATAAAGGACGCCAGGTGGTAAATGTTACCAAAAAGGTTGCGAAAAAAGCAGCTGCTAAAAAATAAAAATTTTTAGAGAAAACCCTAGTTCCTACTGTCTAACATTTATTCTTAGACAGTAGCCTATTAGGGATTTAGACACTCGTTCTATGTCCAATCGTCATCTCGCTCGCTCCATCGCAATGCAATCCCTGTTTGAATGGGATTTTCGTGGTGAACCAACTGCTGCCGTTCCCGCCATCGTCGACCACAACCTTACGGAATTCGGTCCGGGGCTTGAAGAACAGGCATTTGCCAAAACATTGGTCGATGGCGTCCTTGAACACCGCAGTGAAATCGATTCCATCCTCACCCACTACGCCCCAAGCTGGCCTATTGGTCAAATCACAATCGTTGACAGGAATATTTTACGTATTGGTATTTACGAACTGAAATTTTCGAGCGACGTTCCTCCGAAAGTTGCCATCAACGAAGCAATTGAAATTGCCAAAAGTTATGGCGGCCCTTCGAGTGGCAAATTTATCAACGGCGTGCTTGGATCCATGTATAACGATCTGCAAAAAGAAACTCCCGCGACTCCTCCTGCAGCGCCCGCTCCGACTGTTTAATTTTTTTATTTATTGTATCGCCTCCCGCCTATCGCTTTTACTTTTTTAAAGTTAGCGCTACGCGAAATGCGGTATATACCTATGCGTATGTCCACTATCCCCTCGGTCGCTGAACTACCCGAAGTTCAAGAAAAAAGTTTTGCCAAACTCGAAGATCACATTGGTATTACTTTCAAAAATATCAACTTGCTGGTTCAAGCATTCGTGCATCGCTCATACCTTAATGAACACCACGACTTTCCACTCGGTCATAATGAACGCCTGGAATTCCTTGGGGACGCCGTACTCGAACTCATTGTTACCGAATTTTTATTTGAAGAATATCTCAACCCCGAAGGCGAACTGACCAACTGGCGCGCTGCTCTTGTAAACGCCAAAATTCTGGCAGGCATTGCCTACGAAATTGGCATGGAACCATTTCTTTTCCTGAGTCACGGTGAAGCCAAAGATAGCGGTACTAAGGCCCGTGAGTATATTATGGCCAACACAATTGAAGCGGTCATTGGTGCCATTTATCTTGATCGAGGCTATGATATATCCCGACAATTCATTACCCGCTGGATCATCTCGCGCCTGCCGCAAGTCCTTGAGCAGGGCTTATACATGGACGCCAAGAGTCGCTTCCAGGAATCTGCCCAAGAACTTCTAGGTATTACTCCAACCTACCGGGTACTCCACGAAGAAGGACCAGACCACGCTAAAAACTTCAAAGTTGGCGTGTTCCTCGACAAAGAAATGATTGCTTCGGGCAATGGCACCAGTAAGCAAGAAGCCCAGACTGATGCAGCCGAAAATGCCATTAAAATTAAGAAGTGGAAAGGCCCTAAAATCAACATTATTAAACGCGAAGCCGGCGGGCCACTCTAAGGACTGGACAAAAATCTCAATATCGTTTATCTTGGTAAGGCTTTTCGAGCATTACCAGAAAACGGGTCGGTAGCTCAGCTGGTAGAGCAGATCCCTCTTAAGGATAAGGTCCTGGGTTCGATCCCCAGCCGACCCACAACGAAGTAGTTAGTAATTTGTAGTTTGTATTTTGGATTGAAGTATCTTTGTCTTAACATACTTGCCAAATTACTAACTACACACACTAATTACCACACCACCATAGTGTTAAAATCCTAAATCCAAAACATCGTTTAGACATTAGGATTTAGGATTTTTAATTTAAGCCTTCGTCGTTCAACGGATAGGACGGCAGCCTTCGAAGCTGCATATGTGGGTTCGATTCCTGCCGAAGGCACTATTTAAAACGAGAACTAAAATTGTTCAATTACTCTAATAAGAAATAAACCAGGAATCGAACGAGGAGGGTTTGGGAACCGGGAGGTTCCCACTGTCTGCTGAGGAGAGCACACGAGAGGGCTGAAGCCCTTTTCGTGAAGCGAAGCGCGTGAGCTTCCTGCCGAAGGCACTATTAAAAAATGGATTTCTACAAATGTCCATTTTTTTCTAAATTATTTTTCTTGATGGAAACCTTTGACAGCAAAAGGAAACAGGGCGATGGTCTTCCTGTCTGGCCCTGTCAGCACCCAAATACCAACTAGACTCCCATTTAAAAACCCGGGCGTAGCAAAAAATCCAGGCTTCATAATCTCCACAGCTTTTTTGCGCATACTATTAATAAGTTCAGCAACCGGCAGTGGTAGACTAGGAACTTTAGAAAAAAGATAACTAGCAAATTCAAACGAACTCATCTGCATCCAATTAATCTGGGACAGGTCTGACCAATCGGTGCGCTGGAGGCGTTCGAGCACTTCATTGCTCGGGACCTGCTCGTGTTTGAGGCGTTCAAAAAAGAGTACAGGAATAGGATTTTTAATATATTCAGTACTTTCCGGATACACCGCAGCTACGGCAGTACGTTCTGTTTTGGACATGCGACCAGCTTTACGATTATTACGAATCAGTCCATCCATAAAATCAATATTCTGTGAAATACTGGCCGGGTTCTTAAAATTAGGATTAACTGAGAAAGCGCGCGCCCGATCAAACGGCCCTTTCTCGCTAAAAGTTACCGCAATCACACTTTCATCATGTTCACCGTATGGGTACTCGCGTTTCTTACCCGCCCCATCATACTGATGCAGGAAAGCGTTGTACGTATTAGCAAGAAGAAGCAGCGCACGCTCTTTAATCTCACCTATCTGGTCGGCTGCGTCCAGACTCACAAAGTAAGCATCTCGCTCAAAAATTGCCCGCAATCTCTCTTCAAGCACCGGCAAAGCCTGGACACTCATAGAAGTTATATTGTTCCAAAATTGAGCGGTACTCCTGCGATATTCTGTTTCATAATTTATCTCAAAAAAATACTTATTCAAAAACAAGTCTTTAAAAAAATCGTCATCGATCAAATCTTTACTAAAAATAATTTTTTGCTCCTCAGCAAGGATTTTAAGAATATCATCAGTGAACCCCTCCTTTTTGACTCGAACGTCTTCAAGACACGTTTCGAGAGCCATATAGCAATAGCCACTTCGCGGATCAAACGATGTTTGAATGGGAATAATTTTTTTTCCGCGATGCTTAAACTCTTCAGCAACATACCGACGAAGCGCCTGGACTGTTTCACTTTTCAAGCGCACATCATCGGCCAGTCCTTTATCCGCAAGTTCCTGATACTTAACTTTCGCCGCCATCTGAGCTCTTGCCGCACAACCAACATGACTATCAAAAACTTCGACCAGTGTATCCTGGCTGCCAAAGACCTTCTCAAGCATAGTGGCAAAATATGACCCATTAAAATTGGATAAAAATAAATTACCGTCTTCTCCGGGCACAAAATCATCAATTTCCCCTGCGGGCACGCGAACTGCATTGCCATGAAGACCGGCGAACAACTTGGATAGGACACGTCCGTCAACGCACAAAACCAAACGTGGAATGTCGTAGGGAAATAATTGCTTCTTCTTTTTAATCGCTTCCTGGACTTCGGGCGAAGCTATATCACGCACGCGCACATCACGTGAATACACAAACTGCCATAATTTAAAGTATACCAAAGCCAATTCTCTCAGCGCATCTGTGCGCGCTTTTTGGCCGCGCGTTATGTTGAGCTGATAGAGCGAGAAAATAAAATTACCAATTTGAAAGCCAAGACCGTCAGGAAGTGGACTCAGCTCACCTTCAACAGGTTTTAAAATTTCACTAATACTTTTTAAAAAGGCAGTTTTTTCCATACAGTACAGATTATACAAATGACGAGTGCAAAAATGGTATCAACTTTGCTCCTGACTGTCAAAGCATGCAGCCTGTCGAATGTATGAGAAAATTACCATCACATTTATTTTTTAATCGGCGCGCAAACGCACGTTGGGGTGATTAATTTTTTTCTACCTGTGCATAACTCTTGCTTGACCTATTTATTTTTTCTGCAAAACAATCTATAATGATGGTAGGTCGAAAGAAAAATTTTTACATCAATGCTTGTAATGTAAAAATTCTTCACCAAAAATTTTTTTCTCGCGATCGCGAGTTTCCTCCGCAAGGAGAAATTTGAAAAAAAATAATCATCTCAACTTCTCTTCTTTAGAAGAGAACAGAAAGGGGGTACCTACTATGGCAGCCAAAAAGAAAGCCGCTAAGAAAAAAGCAGCTCCAAAAAAGAAAGCAACCAAGAAAGTTGCAAAAAAGAAAACCGCAGCTAAGAAACGCAAATAGTTTCTAAAAAATCTTCCTGCAAAGGAAGATTTTTTGTACCTATTTTTTCATGCTTTATTCAAACAGGCGTGATTGCGCCGGGCCCGCCTTGGCACCAAGTAAAACATCAACTGTTCCAAAAATACCGTCATAGCCGGGATGTACTTTTACTTTACCACCACGCATATTTTTAATTGCGGAAGCAATGCGGGCGTCAGAAATATTTTTTTCAAGCTCTTCATTGGTTGCGTGGAGCAAAATATAAAATTCACTGCCAATTTTTGCAATCATGGATTCATATTCAGCTTTTACTCTTT